>QHPW01000091.1:18442-31019 GCA_003219675.1 Verrucomicrobiota bacterium | reverse complement strand
TAGTATATATCAGGGCTCGACGGTGTCTCGCCCCACCCGGTTCATGGGACCTCCAATTCTGGATGCGCACGGAGCCATGAACCTTGGAAGCTACGTAGGGCAGGCTTCCAGCCTGCCGGTTCGGGCGGCATCCCTGCCGCCCAAGTGTTCCGCAGGCAGGATGCCCGCAGAACCGGCAGCCAGGATGGCTACCCTACGACCGCCCGGTTCGCGAGAGCCCTGAACACCGAGTTGCTCAGGTCGGAACTCCGCTTGCGCGAGCCCAAGCCGGGATGCGCAAGCTCAAGCTTGCGGTTACATTGACCCGTGGCCCAACCGGCCATTTTGATATGCAACATATTCGGAATATTGCGATCATCGCGCACGTTGATCACGGCAAGACGACGCTCGTCGATTGCCTGCTCAAACAGTCCGGCACTTTCCGCGCCAACCAGGCCATTGCCACTGAGGAACGCATCATGGACTCGATGGACCTCGAGCGCGAGAAGGGCATCACCATTCGCGCCAAGAACGCCGCGTTCAAATACAGGAATTATCACATCAACATCGTGGACACCCCCGGGCACGCGGATTTCGGCGGCGAAGTCGAGCGCGCGATGAGCATGATCGACGGCGTGCTGCTCGTGGTGGACGCCGCCGACGGTCCCCAGGCGCAGACCCGCTTCGTCCTTCGCAAGGCGCTCGAAGCCGGCGCCAAGCCCATCGTCGTCATCAACAAGATCGACCGCGAGAACGCCAACCCCAAGAAGGTGCTCGACCAGGTGTTCGACCTGTTCGTTTCCCTTCATGCCACCGACGAGCAGCTCGACTTTCCGTTCCTTTACACCAGCGCCAAGCAAGGCTACGCCCGGCTCGACCTGACTCACGACAGCGCCACGATGGAGCCGTTGTTCGACGCGATTGTGAAGTATGTCCCGCCGCCACGCGCCTTTGCCAGCGAAGGTTTTCAACTCCTGGTCGCGAACCTGGATTACTCGGATTACCTCGGCCGGATCGCGTTCGGAAAAATTTACTCGGGCAAAATCACGCTGGGCCAACCCGCCGTCTGCATCCACGGCAACGGCTCCAAGGTCAGCGGCAAAATCACCATGATTTACCACTTCGAAGGGCTCAAACGCATCGAAGTGCAGGAAGCCCACGCCGGCGACATCGTGGGCGTGACCGGTTTCGAGGAGGTCTTCATCGGCGAGAGCATTGTCGATAACCCCGAACGCCCCGCGCTGCCGCACAAGCCCATCGACCCGCCGACGATCCGGATGGAATTCGCCGTCAACGACGGTCCGCTCGGCGGCAACGACGGCAAACTGGTCACCGCGCGCCACATCTGGGAGCGGCTGGTCAAAGAAACCCGCACCAACGTGGCCTTGCGCATCGAGCAAACCGATGACCCGAAAGTCTTCAACGTTTCCGGACGCGGTGAAATGCAGATCGCCATCCTGGTCGAGCAGATGCGCCGCGAGGGCCACGAAGTGCTCGTCTCGCGCCCTGAAGTCCTCTGGAAGAAAGACGCCGCCGGCAACCTGCTCGAACCCATCGAAAAACTTTTCCTCGAAATCCCGGAGGAACACATGGGGCCGATCATGGAGAACCTGGCCTTCCGCAAGGCGGAGATCACCCACATGGACCACCACGGCGATCAGGTGACCATCGAGGCGCTGATTCCGATGCGCGGCTTGATCGGCTTCGAGACCGATCTCATGAACACCACGCGCGGCCTTGGCGTGATGAGCCATCTCTTCCATGAATACGGCCCCGACCGCGGCGAAATTGCGGCGCGCAAGAACGGTTCCCTCGTCAGCATGGAGGACGGCGAAGCCATGGCCTACGCCCTGAACATGATCCAGGAACGCGGACGCCTCATGGTCGAGCCGGGCGACAAAATTTACAAAGGCATGATCGTCGGCGAAAACGCCCGTGACAACGACATTCCGGTCAACCCGTGCAAGGCGAAAAAGCTCACCAACATGCGTTCGCAGGGCGACGGCAAAGGCATCCAGCTCAACGCGCCGCTCAAGCTCAGCCTCGAACGCGCCCTGGAATACATCGGTCCTGACGAGTACGTCGAAGCCACGCCGAAGAACCTGCGTCTGCGCAAAAAAATCCTCGACGAAACCCAGCGCAAGCGCGCCGCACAACAGCGCGCGGTGAAGGTGGTGGCAGCGTAAACGAGGTGGAAGAGAGCCGCAATCGTCAGACTCACCGGGTAGTATCCCAGTTGGCAGTGCCCTAATCTGGTGGCGGCGGTGCTGCGGCACCGCCGTGCGCCGCAGCAGCGGCGCACCCACCTTAAGCTCGGTTGACTTTTATTGTTGTTTCTGGTCTGATGGCAAACGTCGTTTTGAGAAGGGTCGGGAGCGATAATCTCACTTACCAGACGTGAACTCAATGCGCATGAGGAATCTCCGTTCGGCCGGGGCGCTGGCTTTGACCGTTCAGCTTTCCCTGGCCGGGGCGGCCGTCCGGGCTGCTCCTGTCATCAGCAGTTTTTCACCCGGCGTGGGCAGGCCCGGCACCCAGATCGTCATCAACGGGTCCGGCTTTTCAACCGCAACACAAGTGAAGTTCGACACCACAATCGCCGATTTCAGCGCCTCGTCGGACGCTCGAATGATCGCGACAGTGCCCCTGAACGCCAGCAGCGGACAAGTCCGCGTGACGAATCCGACCGGCACAGGGGTCAGCAGCGGCACCTTCCTGGTCGCACCGCGCATCTCCGGTTTTTCGCCCCTGCGCAGCGCGACGAACACCGCGGTGACCCTCGAGGGATTCAACTTCGCCGGCGCGACCAGCGTGCTGTTCAACACCAGGCCGGCGACGTTCGCGGTCACAGCAGCAACTCAAATCCAGGCGACGGTGCCGACCGGCGCGACCAACGGCCCGATCACGGTCCAGACGCCGGCCGGCGGCGCGACGACCACGAACAGCTTCGTGGTCACCGGCCCCGCGCCGATCATCGATGATTTTTCACCCGCCGTGGGCGCGCCGGGAGTGAGCGTCCTCATTAACGGCGCCAACTTCAGCAGTGGCGCGATCGTGAAGTTCAACGGAATCGGAGATTCCACGGCGGCGGTGACCGCGCCGACCCAAATCAGCGCGCACGTGCCGGCCACGGCCACGACGGGCAAGATTTCAGTCACCACCGCTTCGGGCGGCACGACGACCAGCTCGAACAGCTTCTTCGTAACGAAAGCGCCGGTGATCACGAATTTCTTTCCGGCTTTTGGCAAAGCAGGCACCCCGGTGACCCTTGAGGGGATCAATTTCAACAATCTCACGGGCATCGGCTTCAACGGCCGATCGGTTTCCGGCTGGGGCACGCCGGCGCCCAATCAAATCACCACCACCGTGCCCGCCAGCGCCGCCACCGGCTCGATCATCGTGACCAACTCTTTTGGCGTCGGCATCAGCACGAACGATTTTATCGTCACCAGCGCGCCGATCATCAGCGACTTTTTCCCGTTTATCGCCGCTCCCGGCACGGACGTCGTGATCAACGGCGCCAATTTCATCGGAGTTCCAAATCCGGGCGGGGTGAAGTTCAACGGCAGGAATGCTGCCTCTGTCTCGGTGACGGCGGACACCCAGATCCACGCGGTCGTGCCTTCCGGCGCGACGACCGGACCGATCACCATTACAAACACCGCCGGCGCCGCCCTCTCCGCCAGCAACTTTGTGGTCACCGGCAACGGCCCGCTCATCACGGAATTCTCGCCCGACGGTGGCGCGCGCGGCACCGAGGTCATCATTTCCGGCGCAAACTTCAGCAGCCCGGTGACGGTCAAATTCAACGGAGCGGTCGATTCCGCCGCTACCGTTACGGCGGCCACGCAAATTCACTCGACGGTCCCGCCCAATGCCACAACCGGTCCGATCATCGTCACGACCGCCTCCGGCACCAGCACCAATGCGAACATCTTCTATGTACCGCCGCGACTGTCCGTTTTTTCACCGACGAACGGCGTGGTGGGCGCAAGCGTCGCCGTCACCGGCGCCAATTTTACCGGCGCCAACGGCGTGCTGTTCAACAGCGCCCTCGCAAATTTCACGGTCACGGCCTCGAACACGATTTCCGCCGTCGTTCCCACCAACGCCACGACCGGGCCACTGACCGTGACGGCACCGGGCGGCGTCATTATCAGCACCAACAATTTTCGCGTGCAGCCGAATATCATCAGCTTTTCCCCGGCGCTGGGCCCGGTGGGAACGCTGGTCACGATTCTCGGCACCAGTTTCTTCAACGTCACCAACGTCGAGTTCAACGGCACCAGCGCGACGAACTTCACGATCGTGTCCTCGACGGAGGTCCGCGCGCCCGTGCCTCCGGGCGCGAGCACCGGGCCGATTCGCGTTTCGACACCGGACGGCACCGCCGCCAGCGCCTCCAATTTCACCGTCACGGGTCCGAGCGATTTGGCAGTCGATCTCCAGGCCTCTTCGTTTCTGATGACGCAGCCGGGCCAACAACTCACCTACACCCTCCACGCCATCAACAACGGGCCCTCCGATGTGAGCGGCGTGGTGTTGACGGATTTCCTGCCTGCCGGCGTGGACCTGGTCTCCGCCACCTCCACCAACTCGACCTGCTCGGTCTCCAACAATACGGTCGTTTGCACCGTTCCCGTGTTGTCGTCGCAAGGCGAGTTCGCGCTGCTGATCGTCGTCGTGCCGCCGGCCGAGGGTGTCTTTGTTGACTCCGCCAGCCTCGCCGCGGTTGAACCAGAAAACTTTCCCGGCAATAACACGGCTTCGGTCGTGACCACGGTGGTTCTCGATGCGTCGCGCACGCTCCGGGTTGATCTTGTTTCGACCCGCAAAAGCGCGGTGATTTCCTGGCCCACCTCAGCGGTTCCGTTCTCGCTTCAATTCCTGAATGCCTTTTCCGCCTCGAACAACCTCTGGCAACCGGTGACGAACTCCCCGTCTGTGCTCAACGGACGCAACCGACTGACGAACGCCGCCGCGAGTGGAGACAGATTCTTCCGCCTGCAAAAGCCGTAGCTTCCGGCCCCTGACATGAGGCGCTTTTCCAGGTTCAGTTGCGGCGCGCGATCCTGTTGCGGAGATTCTTTCTTCTCCCGGCGAAACTTTTCCTTCTTTCAGGTTAATGGCTTTGGACAGATTGGGCTGCGCCGCCGATGCCAATATTGAACAACATTACCGGGGTTTTTTCCCGCTCTGCAAAGGCGCTTCGCCTGGCCTTTTTCGCCTCATCATGGCTGCTTTGCGTTTCACCTGCGGCGCAGACAACAAACAGTGTCGATTGCAGCGAAAGCGGCTTGCGCTTTGCCTTCGGTCACGGCGGCGGGCCTTATACCTTCAAGTGTGGCGGCACGAACACGATTACGCTGACCAATACGATTGTCGTCTCGAAGGATACCACTTTGGACGGAACCGGCCAGACCATGGCCATCAGTGGTGGCAGTCGGGTGCGTCTTTTCACGGTCAATCCCGGCATCAAGTGCACCCTCATGAATCTGGCGCTCATCAGTGGTGAGGACAGCGGTGCCGGCGGCACCAATGGCAGTCCCGGCCTCAGCGGCGGCGGCGGGGCGATCTATAACAACGCCGGGATCGTCACTCTGGTCTCCTGCACGCTCTCCAATCACACCGCCGCCGGCGGCAGCGGCGGCAACGGAGTGGTTCAACTCAGTGGCAACGGCGGCAACGGCGGCAGCGGCGGCAACGCCTCGGGCGGCGCCGTTTTCAATAACGGTGGAACCTTGCTGCTCACCAACTGCGCATTTTTCGGGAACGCCGCCACGGCCGGCGCCGGCGGGATTGGAGCCGACGGCGGTTCGAGCGGCAACGGCAACAGCGGCGGTAATGGCGGCGCGGGCGGCACCGGCGCGGGCGGCGCGATCTACAACGCGGCGACCGGATCAGTCGTCGCTTACGATTGCACCTTCGCCAGCAATCGCGTCAGCGGCGCAAACGGCGGCGACGGTGGCAATGGCACCGGCCTCGGTTCCAACGGGGCCAACGGGCCGCCCGGTGCCGGGCTTTGCGGCGGCATCTACAACGACGGCGGAAATCTCACCCTTCTGTTCAGCACATTCAACGGCAACAGCGGCGGCGGCGCCAATGGCGGCAACGGCAAAGCCGGCGCAGGTGAAGCCGACGGCTCGGGCGGCACTCCGGGAAGCGCGGCCAGTGGAGGCGCCATTTTCAACAGTGGCGCTACGCTTGTGGCGACCAATTGCACTTTCTTCGCAAATTTTGTCGGGGGCGGCAACGGCGGCAATGGCGGCGATGGCGGCAATTTCGGATTCGGCGGCAATGGCGGCAGCGGCGGCTTGGGCGGAGCCGGCAATGGCGGCGGTATTTTCAATACGGCCAACGGCCAGGCGATTCTCGTCAATTGCACCATTTCCGACAACAACGCGCAGGGCGGGATCGGCGGCAACGGGGGCGCCGCCGGCAGCGGCCTCGCCAAAACCGGCTCCGGCGGCACGCCCGGGGCGAACAACGGCGGCGGCATAGCCAACAGCACCGGCACGATCACGCTTAAAAACACCCTCCTCGGCTTCACCACTTACGGTGGCAACGGCGCCGGACCAATTACTGACGGGGGTTACAACCTCAGCGACGATGCCAGTGTCGACCTGTCCGCAACCGGCAGCCTCTCCGGCACGAATGTTCAATTGGATCTAGGATTGCTCGCAAGCAACGGTGGACCGACGCAAACGCTGCGAATCACGACGAGCGACAGCCTTGTCATCGACGCGGGCGACGACGCCGCCTGCCTGGCGGTGGACCAGCGCCACTACGCCCGCTCCGGACGATGCGACATCGGCGCTTTCGAATTCAACGGATTCGTCCCGACCGCGGCGCTGACCATCCGCCGCCAGACCAGTCAAGTCGTGCTTTCCTGGACGACGGCCATTTCCGGTTACTCACTGCAATCCAACCCGAACTTATCGCCCACGAACTGGACCGCCCTGACGAACGTCCCGGCCGTGATCACCAATGCCAACGTCGTCACGGACACCGCGTCGGACCCGCGCCGGTTCTATCGGCTGATCAAGTGAGGGGACCCGGCTTCACGGCAATCGTGTCACGTCAATGTGGTGCGTATCGCTCACGCCGATCTCTAGCAGCGCGGCGTTCCGGTAAAGTTCGAGATTCGTTTTCACCGGCGGCGCTTTCGCAGCCTTGCGCTGGCGCGCGATTTCCTGAAGCGAAAGCAGGTCGAGCGCGACCGGGTCGGTGCTGAACCAGAGCTGGTTCAAAGCAACCGAATAATGGAGCAGCGTTTGTTCTTCCCCCTGGTACTGGCAGATCAACGCATCCACAATGTTCAGCGCAACGCGGTCGCCCATAAGCGGCAGCGCCACGATCTCGGGAACCGCGGTGGCGAGCCGGGCGGGGTCATTTTCAAAACGGATCGCGTTATCGACGCTGCCCATCGCCAGGCTCCAAAGGTTGCCGGAAACGCCCGCCAGATTGTGATTGAGAAGCGGGGTGATGTTGATCATTCTGGTCATCTGTTGCGTGACCAGTTTGGACAGGTAGGATTTTCGTCCGACCCCTTCGCCCTTCCTGCCAAATTCCAGATCACCCCAGACCAACTGGCCGAGCAGAGCGGTCTCGTAAAAGCTCTTTTCGTCGTAACCGGCCTCGGCCCCGCCCGCCACACGAACGCCATACCGCTCGGCGAGTTCAAAAAACCCTGCCTGGCGCAAGTCCGAGAGGTGTTTGTCCCAGACGACAATCTGTTTGGGTGGCAGTCCGGCAGCGAGCAGGCTGTTGACGACCGCTTCTACCACGGCAGGCCGGGTGCCGCTGGTCGGGCCGGGCGCGCAGAAGACCTTCAGGCCGACCGTGTCCTGTGTGGAAATCAAGCTAAGCCATGCCTCCTTTAGAGTGGCTTTGCCGGTCAGATTCGTCAGCCCGCGTTGAATCATCGGCGGGATTTTCTCCGGCCGCGCATTGAACGTCGCGGTGGCCCCGGGTTCCTGAACCATCACCACTCGCGCGTGTTTGGCCGCGTCGCGGTTCGGCGCGCTGCTCTCCGCGGCGGTCACCGGTGGCGACGACCCCAGCCAATGGCCGAGGCTCAAAAGAATGAAAAAAAGCCGCGTGTTCACGGCGCAAATCCGTGCGTTTCTTGACTCGTCGGTCGACGAATGTTACCACCGTGGCTGATGTTCGCCATTAAAAAACGGGCCGCGCCGATTTCGACCTTGACTCTGACGGTTCTCGGGCTGGTCCTGTGCAACGGATGCTCTGAACCCGGTCCGCGTGCGCTGCTGCAAGGGGACCGGCTTTTGCGCGAGGGCAAATGTGCTCAGGCCATCCGGATCCTGGAGCAGGCCGCTCAACTTCTGCCAAAGGACGCTCGAGCGTGGAACCATCTCGGCCTGGCTTATCACGGCGCGGGCCGGGCGGAAGACGCTGTCAAAGCCTATCAACAGGCGCTGGCGCTCGACCGCAACCTCGCCGCCGCGCACTACAACCTCGGCTGCCTTCATCTGGAACAGAACAACGTTCCCGGCGCCCTCGCCGAGTTAACCAGTTACACCGGCCTTCAGCCGAACCTGCCCCACGGCTGGACTAAATTGGGAACCGCCCAACTGCGCGCGCGCCAGCTCGAGGCCGCGGAAAAAAGTTTTCACCAGGCGCTCAAGCTCAACACGCGCTCGGCCGAAGCATGGAACGGCCAGGGATTGGTCCAGACACACCGCCGCCGTTACCAGGAGGCCTGCCTGCAATTCAACACGGCGTTGCGGGCGCAGCCGGATTATGCCCCCGCGCTGCTCAACCTCGTATTTGAATGGTCGCGCGCCCGCAGTGCAAAAGTATCGGGAATACCTTGCGCTCCAACCCCAGGCGCCCGGGGCAGCCGACATCCAACAAATCATCCGCCAGCTCGAGCTTGAGCTTCGCCCGCCCTCGAGATCCGCGCCCTCGAATCCCCCGCCACAAGTCGTCTCCCTCCTCCAGCCTCCGCCGCCAGCCCCGACAACCAGCAAACCATCGTCGGGCGCCGACGCCAACAAGCCGTTGGCCGCATCATCTACGCAGTCCGTAGCGGCTCCCTCGCCACCGCGCACCAACGCCGCGATATCCCCGCCTCCAACACATGTGGCGGCGGCCACCTCACCCCCGCCTGCCAGAGGGGAGAGTCCGCCTGCGCCGCAGCCGAAAGTCGAAGTCGTGCGATTGGCCGAGGAAGATCCGATCAAACCCGCGCGGGACGTTGCGTTGAATTCCGAAGCCCGATCGCAGAACACAGCGGCGCCCAAGCCCGCTGCCGCAAATTCCACGCCCGCCTCCACCGTCGCCGCGCCCGGAAGCGAACCGGCCAGGGGAAAGGATGGGTTCGCCTCGCGACTGAACCCGCGAAACTGGTTTCGGTCGAAAGAAAAACCGGCCCCCGCGCTTTCGACTCCGACCAACCGCGGTGAATCCATTGCGAGCGGGGAAACGAACAAAATCACCACCGTTGCCAGAGCCACCAGACCTGCGACCTCGTCGCGGACTGTCCTGGCGCGCTATCAGTATCATTCGCCCGCGCTGCCGAAGCCCGGCAACCGCGGCGACGCGGAACGGCTGCTCTCCCAGGGTGTCCTTGCCCAGGAACGGAACCGATTGAGCGAGGCGCTGGAAGCGTATCGCCAGGCGACCCGGGCCGACCCGGCGTTCTTCGATGCGTACTACAATCTCGGCGTGGCGTCTTACGAGGCGAGCGATTTGCCGCAATGCCTGCTCGCCTATGAATACGCGCTGGCCCTCAATCCGGTCTCGGTGAAAGCCCGCTTCAATTTCGCGGTCGCCTTGCAGCGGGCCAATTATCCGCGTGACGCGGCCAACGAACTGGAAAAACTGCTCGCCGGCAATCCTTCCGAAGCGCGCGCCCACTTTGCGCTGGCCAACCTGTACGCGCAACAACTGGGCGAATCCGCCAAAGCGCGGAATCATTACCTGCGGCTGCTCGAGCTGGAACCGCAGCATGAGCAAGCGACCGCCATCCGCTACTGGCTGGAGGCAAATCCGTAAGCCAGTGTCAACATTGCGGCCGACTTGTCCCAGGTATTGACACTCCGGCGCGGGTCAGCGCGGCAGGCGGCGGGTTCCCTGGTCACGCAAATCGAGGCACGAAAGCCGCTCTTGTTTTTCGTGTGCGCGGCGCAGACGGACAGGCTTGTCCGCAGGCCGAAACGTCCGGCTGACTTATGAACAATCTCGGCTTTAATTGGTTTGACCTGTTCGTCCTGGTCATGCTGGTGGTCGGCATCTTCGTCGGCCGTAAACGCGGCATGTCGCTCGAACTGTTGTCGCTGTTGCAGTGGCTGGCAATTGTGTTTGTCGGCGCAATGGCCTCCGGGCCCTTCGGCAAATTGCTCGCGGACCTTTCCGGCATCAGTCCCGTCCTGACCTACACCACCGCCTATCTGTTCGCCGCGATTGCGGTCAAACTCGTCTTTTTGATGATCAAACGCATGGCCGGCGAAAAACTGGTGGCCGGCGACGTTTTCGGCAACTTCGAATACTATCTGGGAATGATCGCCGGCGCGATCCGCTTTGCCTGCATCATCCTGTTTGTCATGGCCCTGCTCCACGCCAAGCAGGTCACCAAAGCAGAGCTGGACGCCCAGCTCAAATCGCAACGGGAATGGGCCGGCGACATCTTTATTCCACCGTTCGGCGTCATTCAACGCAACATCTTTGATGAGTCCATAGCGGGCCGGGCAGTCAAACAATATCTGTCCGCACAACTGATCAATGTCGATGCCGCCTCCGGCGGCGGCGTCGCCCACGAAGGCATCGGCCGCCGGCGCGAGAAGGAAACACTCGAACAAATCCGCGCCGCCAGCGACATCGTCGATGTCATCGGCTCGTATCTGCCGCTCAAACGCGCCGGCGCAAACTTCGTCACGCTCTGCCCGTTTCACAAAGAGAAGACGCCCAGTTTCAACGTCAACCCGCACCGGCAAATCTTCCATTGCTTCGGCTGTCACAAAGGCGGCGACGTGTTCAGCTTTGTCCAGGAATACGAGAACCTCACCTTCACCGAAGCCGTGCGACGGCTGGCCGAGCGCGCGCGCATTCCACTGGAGTTTGAAACCGACCCCGCCCAGCAACGGAACCGCTTCCTCAAGGAAACGCTGCTGCAGATCCACGAACAGATCACTCAGCGGTGGCAGGCCGCCCTGGCCAACGATGCCGCCGGGCAGATCGCCCGCGACTATTTGGAAAAACGGGGCGTTTCCGACGAGGCCGTGAAGCTGTTTCGCCTGGGCTACGCCCCCGAGGCGTGGGACGACACGGTTAACTGGGCCAAAAGCAAAGCTTACGAACTCCCGGTCGTCGAGCAGGCCGGTCTTGTTCTGCGTAAAGAGGGCAGTGACCATTACTATGACCGATTCCGCGGGCGGTTGATTTTTCCCATCTGCGACGAGCAGGGCCGCGTCATCGGCTTCAGCGCACGCGTGCTCAGCGGTGACGAGAAGGCGGCAAAATATGTCAACTCGCCTGAAACGCCTGTTTTCACCAAGGGCAAAGTTCTGTTTGCTCTCGACAAGGCCAGGCGAGCCATGCTGGACCGGGGGTTTGCCATTGTTTGTGAGGGACAACTCGATACCATCGCCTGCCACATGGGAGGAGTGTGCAACGCGGTGGCGCCGCAGGGGACGGCGCTGACTGCCGAACATTCGCGCATCCTCAAACGTTACGTGGACGAAGTCGTGCTTTGCTTTGATTCCGACAGTGCGGGTCGCAACGCGGCGATCCGCGCGCTGGATGATCTGCTGGCGTCCGGTCTCGCGATTCGGGTCGCCAGCGTGCCTGCGCCGCATGACCCGGACAGTTTCATCAAACAGTCTGGAGACGCGGCGTTCCAACAATTGATCGAACGCGCGGAAGGGTTCTTCGATTTCTATCTGAACCACCTTTGCGCGACGAACGATGTCGCTCAGGACAAAGGCCGCATGGCGGTCGTGCGCGCGATGGGCGAAGCGCTTCACAAAACGGGCGACGCCGTGCTCGCGGACACCTACGCGCAGAAAACAGCGCAGCGACTCGGCGTCCTCGCCGAAGCGGTCCGGGCCGAGTTTAAAAAACTCCCCGCCCCGCGACGAGCCGAGGGGGTCACGGAGGCACCCGCCGGAACTCCCGAGCCGCAGGTTCGCCCTTCGACGCAGGAGTTCTGGCTGCTGAAACTGCTCTTGCTCGACGACGAGTTGCCCGAATGGGCTTCGGCGCATCTGGATTTGGACTGGGTGCAGCACGCGGTGGTGCGCCAGGTCATTTCGGCCAGGCTGACGGCCCGGCCGGATGGCCTCCGTCCTGCCGTGACCGCGCTGCTAGCCGAGCTGGACGATGCGACGGCGCGCAGCCTGGTTACCGAAGCCGTGTCCGAACAGCGCGAGATCCCCAACCGCAATCAGCAACTCGCGGACATCGTGAAGCGCCTGCGCGACCAATTCGTCGACCGCCAGAGCGCCCGGCTTGCGCATCGGATGAGCCAGCCCGATGCGCCGGACTCGGAACGGATCGAACTCTTGAAACAGCAGCAGGCCCTGCGGCAACTCAAGAAACAACCCCTGGTTCCGCGAGACCCAAACCCGGCGTCGTG
>QHPW01000091.1:0-18393 GCA_003219675.1 Verrucomicrobiota bacterium | reverse complement strand
GACCAGCACCACGAAAATCCTCAACCGCGGTACAAAACTCTGCTTCATCTGAAGCAACGTTTTGTACGGCAAGTCATTCCGGCACTCCATGCACCGCAGGGGCAAATGCGCTTGCAGGCGTCCTGTCAGTACTCTTTAATATTCGCGCATGGCGACTGTCGTTACCCTCATTCTTGTCGGAGCCGCCCTGTTGCTGTTGGAGACAGTGTTGCCGGGGATGGTCGCGGGAATCATCGGCTTCGGTTGTCTGGTGGCCGGGGTGGTTGTGGCCTACCTGAATTTCGACGCGCGCACGGCCAACTTCGTTTTGCTGACGGTGGTCGTCAGCCTGATCGCCGGCGCTCTGTGCTGGTTCAAGTTCTTTCCGGAAAGCCGGCTCGCCAAACTGTTTATTTCGCAACGAACAGTCGGCGACATCGGCACGGAAAAGCCGGAGTTGCTCCATCAAACCGGCACCGCGCTCACTTCGCTGCGCCCGTCCGGCAGCGTCGTGATCAACGGCAAACGCGTGGATGTGGAGGTCGTCGAGGTGGAAGGGGCCCGTGTCGTGGTCCGAGCAGTCTGACTCAAATACCAACTACTAATGGTTATGCAAAACAACCTCGCGCTGTTCGCTGAAATTCCTCAATCTTTGCAAATCATCGCCTGGGGCGTTCTGGGAGTGCTGTTGCTGATCGGCCTTGTCGTCCTCATCAATTTCTTCAGCATTTGGATTCGCGCTCTCTTCTCCGGCGCACGCGTCACCTACACCGAATTGATCGCGCTTCGCCTGCGGACCGTGCCCGTGGGCCTGGTCGTGGACACCCGCATCACCGCCGTCAAATCGGGACTGGAAGTGACCATCGACGACCTTTCCACCCATTATCTGGCCGGAGGCAACATTGAAATGGTGGTGTTGTCGCTCATTGCGGCGAAAAAGGCCGGCTTCCGCCTCGACTTCGACCGCGCCTGCGCCATCGACCTCGCGACCAAAGGCACCGGCAAGACCGTGCTCGAAGCAGTGAAGACCTCCGTCAACCCGAAGGTCATCGACTGCCCGAACCCCGCCTCCGGCAAAGTCACCATCGACGGCGTGGCCAAAGACGGCATCGTCGTCAAAGCCAAGGCGCGGGTGACCGTGCGCACGCATCTGGAACGTTTCGTTGGCGGCGCGACTGAGGAAACGATCATCGCCCGCGTCGGCGAAGGCATCGTGGCCACCATCGGATCGGCCGGCAGTTATAAGGACGTGCTCGAACATCCCGACAGCATTTCCAAAACGGTCCTCGGCAAGGCGCTCGACAGCAACACCGCCTTTGAAATCCTCTCCATCGACATCGCCGACGTGAACGTGGGCGAGAACGTCGGCGCGAGATTGCAGGCGGAGCAGGCCGAAGCCAATAAACTCATCGCTCAAGCGCAAGCCGAAGTGCGCCGCGCCGCCGCCGTGGCGGTCGAACAGGAAATGTTGGCCCGGGTTCAGGAGATGCGCGCGCGGGTCGTCGAGGCGGAGGCGCAAATCCCACTGGCGATGGCCGAAGCGTTTCGCAGCGGCAACCTCGGCGTGATGGATTATTACCGGATGAAAAACATCCAGGCCGACACCGGCATGCGCGAAAGCATCGCCGGCGCCGGGGCACCGGGCAGCGCCGGTGGCGCCGCCGGTTCGCAAACCAAACCTGCGGGCAGTTGACCCGAAACAGGACTTGCGAATGAACCGCTGACGATTTCATGGATTGCGCCTTATCCATTCCAGCCACGTTGTCGGGCGCGCCGCTGCCGGCCGGCCTTGACACCTTCTGGATCCTGCTGGTGATCGCCCTCGGCTCGGCAGCGAATGAATGGCTCAAGAAAAGGAAGCGGGCGGGCAAGACCGATTCATCGCCGACGGAATCGGACTCGACTCGGCCGCCACCGCCGGCCCATCCCGTCCCGACCCGGCCGACCGCGACGAGTCACTGGGAGGAAGAGTTGAGGCGATTGCTCGGCGGCGAACCGCCGGTCGCCAAACCGCCGACAATCGCGCCGCCGCCGGTTCGGCCGGTCATCCTTCAGGAACCAGAATCTTCTTCCGCCCACCGGCGTGGAGTTGCCCTGGTGTCGCCCGCGAGGACTGTTGCTCCGCCGCTGGCCGGAGCCAGGATTGGGGAAGCGGAAAAGGCGGTCGCGGTTCATCTTCCGGCGCTGGCGGAATCCATCTCCGCTTACCAGCGAGCGAGCCACTTGCACGAGGGAGTGGCGGAACGTTTGAAGCGGGTCGAAGAGATGACCGAACATCGTCCTGGTAAAACTCCGACTGTGCACCGCTCGAATTTTCCGGCCGAAACGGCCCAGATCATTGCGTTGATCCGCAACCCGCGCACCGCGCGTCAGGCGGTGGTAGCGTCGTTGGTTCTGGGCACCCCCAGGGGACTTGGGGCCGAATAATCTGGTTTACTTCAAGGAGCTCGGTTTTTATATTCCCCGGCCTTGTGCCGACGTGGCGGAATTGGCAGACGCGCTGGACTCAAAATCCAGTGGTAGCGATACCGTGTGGGTTCGACCCCCTCCGTCGGCACCAGCTTTCGACTTCGGCAGAAAAGACAGTCGCGCAACTGAACTCCTCTTGTCCAAACCAAACCAGGGCATCGTCGATGGGCGGCTGACCCAAGCTATGCCCACCGTATCGTTCTTCGCGCCGCTTCGCACGAGGTTGATCCTGTTGGTGCTGCTGGCGGTCATCCCGGCGTTTGGCCTGGCGCTCTACGGCAATCTGGAACGACGTCGAATTGAAGCAGACCGCGTTCGGGAAGGCGCCACCGCTATCTCGCAACTGGCGGCTGCCAATCAGGAAAACTTCATCAAGAATACCCGGCAATTGCTCGCCACACTCACGCAGTTTCCGTTCCTGGTTCTGGCAACGAACCGACCGTTTTGTGAGACCCATTTTTCCAACCTGCGACAACTGGCGCCGGATTACCTCAACTTCGGGTTGATTGATGCGGATGGAATGCTGTTTTGCAGCGCTTCCGCAACCGAGGGTTCCGTGAGCCTCGGTGACCGCGCCTGTTTTCAGCGGGTGACCCAAACCCGGCAGTTTTCCATCGGTGATTTTCAGGCTGCCCGGTCCACCGGCCAACCGGCGCTGAATTTCGGTTATCCGGTGCTCGACGAGCATGGGGAACTCAAGCGGGTTCTGTTTGCTTCCTTGAAACTTTCACTGTTGTCCGAGGCGGCGGCAAATGTTCGTCTTCCTTCGGGTGGGGCGGTGACTGTCATTGACCGGAACGGAAATGTTCTGGCCCGTTACCCTGACCCGGAGAAGTGGGTCGGCAAACCTCTGTCCGGGATTCCTTTTGTGCGGAGGATCTTGACGCAAAAGGAGAGGGTTTTTGAGATGCCAGGTTTGGATGGGGTTCCTCGATTGCACGCCGTGACGGCGATCAACGACGGACGATCGCCCGCATTGTTCGTCAGCGTGGGGATTCCGCTAAATGTTTCTTTCGCTCAGGCCAATGAATCCCTGATTCGCAATTTCATCGTCCTGGGCCTGGTGGCCGTTTTGATCCTGGGTGGGGCCCGGTTCTATGCGCAGCGATTCGTGCTGCGCCCGATCAACGCGCTCGTGGCGACTGCCAACCGGTTGGCGGACGGTGATCTGAGCGCGCGAACGGGCCGGATTCAAGGGGCGGCGGAGTTGGTTCAACTGGGCGGCGCCTTGGATAAGACCGCGGAGCGGTTGCAGAAGCGCCAGGCCGAAATCCAGCAAGCAGACGAACAAATTCGCCGACTGAACGACGAATTGGAGCAACGGGTCGTGGAGCGAACCTCGCAACTCGAAGCCGCCAACGATGAGCTGGAAGCCTTCAGTTATTCGGTCTCCCACGACTTGCGCGCGCCGCTGCGTCATATCGACGGCTTTGCCAACATGCTGGATAAGCTGGCCGCGGACGCGCTGGACGAGAAAGGCAAACGCTACCTGAAGACGATTTCCGAATCCGCCAGACGCATGGGGATGTTGATCGACGATCTGCTGGTCTTCTCGCGCGCGGGCCGGACCGAAATGCGGAAGAAGATCGTGAATCTGGAGCAACTGGTTCGGGAGACGATCGAAAGCCTGGAACAGGAGACGCAGGGACGAAACATCGCCTGGGAAAACGGTCGCCTGCCAAAAGTCGAAGGTGATCCCGCCATGCTGCGCCAGGTGCTGGCCAACCTGCTGGGGAACGCGGTGCAGTACACTCGCCCCCGCGACCCGGCGAAAATCGAAATCGGCTGCGACAGCGAGACCCCCGACGAGGCCGTGCTGTACGTCCGCGACAACGGCGTCGGGTTCGACATGCAATATGCGAGCAAACTGTTCGGTGTGTTCCAGCGATTGCATCGAGTCGAAGAGTTTGAAGGCACGGGCATCGGCCTGGCGAACGTCCGGCGCATCATTCTGCGGCACGGCGGGCGCGCCTGGGCCGAAGGCAAACCCGGCGAGGGCGCGACGTTTTACTTTTCGTTGCCCAAAGCACCCGGGGAATGACGGCGCGGCCCGGTCGTCGGCGCGCGGGAAAAAGCGTCGTTCACAGACGCTGAGGCGGGCACTGCCCAGCGCCGAAAAAGAACCATCGCAGTCAGCCCTTCGCTTTGTGTCGCCCGATCTTTTTCAGGAATATTCGCGCCCGCCTTAAGCAACACCTCGACGGTGGCGGCGTAGTCTCCGGTCCGGCAATGCCAGCCATGCTCTGAGCCGTAGATGGCCCATCCCAGGGGTGTAAGATCGAAGTCGGCGTCGGCCGGCTCCAGCGGCGGGTTGCATCGCAGGATCACACGAGCCATCTCCGCATTCCCATGAAACGCGGCCCAATGCAACGGTGTCGCGCCGTGCTGGCCGAGTGCGTCCACGGGGAGACCAGCCGACAGCATTACGCGGACGGCGGCCAGATTGTTGTTCCGCGCGGCATGAGCGACTTGCCGACGGTAGGCATCTGAAAGACCGGCAGCGAGGTCGGGATTTTGGGTGAGCAAGGATTTGACCGCGGTTTCGTCATCCGCCCAGCAAGCGGCAAGCAGCTTTACGTCGGCCGGGCTGTGGTCCATGAGCAACTGGAAGATGTCGTCGTGACCGAACTGTTTGGCAACGTCGTGCGCGGACACGTACCAGCCTAGCGTCCACTGGTAAATGGTTCCGCCGGCCTTGTTATTGATCATGGGGAAGTATTCGTCGCTGACGCGCATGTGAATACAGTCCGGGTCTGCGTCCAGATCCCTGCGCACGAGGTCGGCCTCGCCGAGCGCCGCGGCCATGAGGATGTCGGTCCTGCAACCGCGCCGAACCAGGACGCGCGCGATCTGCTGACGGTCGCGCACCATGTATTGCGCGGGCGTGGACTCGTGGTCAACATCGCAAGCGTCAATGTCCGCTCCCTGATCCAGCAGGTATTCCGCCACCTCGACGGTGCCGGCAAAATGAAGCGGGGTTTGACCGTCGCCGCCGCGCGCGTTCACCAGTGCGGGCCGGGCGGAGATGAGTTCACGCAGTGGCTCGATCATGCCCAGGCGCGCTGCAGCATGCGCATCCACGACCGCGCCGCGCTGGATCGCGTACGCCGCCAGTTCGGGACTGGCGCCGTGGAGGAGTCCGAAACCACCGGCCCACCAGCGGCTCCTGGCATTGATGTCCGCGCCCGCCTCGAGCAGCACATCCAGCATCTCACGGCTGCGCACCTGGATGATCAGGGGCGCGTCAAAAGCCGCCACCGGCTCGTTGATCTTCGCCTTGAGATCGGGATGCCGCTCGAGCAACTGGCGGAATGACGCCGCGTCATGTTCAGCGAACGCCTTCTTGAGAAGGTCCATCGGATCACCCGTCATAACCTTTCTGCCATCGCTTGCGGTCCGCAGGCAGGCAGCATCAAGGTTATGGTTGACTGGCAACTCTGTCGGCGGGCTCAGCCCTTTCCGCGGACCCGGATGCGTCCTGAACGCGAGGCGAGCCAACCATAAACGAACGTCCACGTCAAGGGAGCGGAGGGCTGGGTACGCGGGAGTGCCTTAATTTGGTTGTAGCGGCGGTCTGTGACCGCCGAAAACGGCGCTCATAGAGCGCCGCTACAGTTTAGATTTGAAATTAAGGCACTACCGGGTACGCGGCCAATTTGACAGATGATTTCTGCGGATTACATGTCTCTACAAACTATGGCAGGCAGTGAATGCTGATATGAAAACTGTAGAATTCGTTTCGGACACCGGCGCAACGCCTCACCCGCTTGCGTCGGATCACGACGCAATCACCGGAAAGCCGACCGGCCAACACGAGCCGCTTTCCGATGCGGCATTGCTGGACGCGTATTCGCAAGCGGTCGTGCGAGCCGCGGAACGGATCAGTCCTTCCGTCGTGAAAATCGAAGTGCGGAAGAAGGCAAATCCCTCTCGTTATCAAGGCGAGGCCGCCGGAAGCGGATCGGGCTTCATCATCAGTGCGGACGGATTTGTTCTGACCAACAGCCACGTGGTTCATGAAGCTGACAAAATCGAAGTGGTCCTCGGCGATGGGCGCCGGCCCGACGCCCAATTGGCAGGCGAAGACCCGGACACCGATCTCGCGGTGGTCCGCATTTACGCACCCAACCTCGCCGCCGCGCGTCTGGGTGAATCGAAGAACATCCGCGTCGGCCAGCTCGCCATCGCCGTTGGCAACCCCTACGGCTTCGAATGCACGGTGACCGCCGGCGTGGTCAGCGCCCTCGGACGGTCGTTCCGCGCCAATTCCGGCCGGCTGATCGACAACATCATTCAAACGGATGCCGCCCTGAACCCGGGCAACTCCGGCGGACCGCTCGTCAATTCGCTCGGTGAGGTCATCGGCGTGAATACGGCGGTGGTTCAGCCCGCGCAAGGCATCTGTTTCGCCATCGCCATCGACACGGCCAAGTATGTCGCGGGCTGGTTGATCAAGGACGGACTGATTCGTCGCAGCTACATTGGCGTGGGCGGGCAGAACACCAGAATTCATCGTCGCACGGTGCGCTACTACCATCTGCCCGTCGAAACGGGGCTGCTGGTGCTGCACCTCGAGCCGGACAGCCCGGCGCAGTTCGCCGGCCTGCGCGAAGGGGATGTCATCGTCGAATTCGACGGGCGCCCGATTTCAGGGATCGACGATCTGCACAAGCTGCTGACGGGCGCCCAGGTGGGCGTGAAATCACGGCTGACGGTGATTCGGCGCACGGAAAAACTCGAACTGGACATCGTGCCGGAGGAATCGCGCACCAGGGAGGCGTAGCGCAAATCCGTTAATCATCACTCCAACTCTCCAGAACTCCAGCCGATGCGGGGCTGTGACTTCGACAAGCCAGAGTCCGGTCAGTCGCCTTGACGCATCGTTCTTTTCTTTACGCCGCGCTTCGGGCACAATCAAAGAACGATTATGAAACGAACAGCATCAGCGGTCTGGCGCGGCGGGTTGAAGGAAGGCAAAGGAACCCTTTCAACGGAGAGCGGCGTCCTGTCCGAAACGCCGTACTCGTTCAGCACGCGATTTGAGAATGGACGCGGCACCAATCCGGAGGAGTTGACTGCAGCGGCGCACGCCGGGTGCTTTTCGATGGCGCTGTCGGCGGAGCTGGGGAAGGCCGGTCTGACGGCCGACTCGATTGCGACCACCGCCGCCTTGACCATGGAGCGGCTCGAAGCGGGCTGGACCGTGACCGAGATTCATCTCGACGTGGTTGCGAAGGTTCCAGGGGCGGACAGCGCCCGATTCGAAGCCGCCGCGCGAACCGCGAAAGCCGGCTGCCCCATCTCGCGCCTGTTGAACGCGAAAATCACCATGGCCGCGAAACTGGAGCGGTGATCGTCGGCAGGAATTGTCCGGCCATGTCCGCTTCAGCCTGGAGCCCGTTGCGCCATCCCGTTTTCCGCGCCCTTTGGCTCGCCACGATCGTCTTGAACATCGGCACCTGGATGCAGAACGTCGGCGCGGCATGGCTGATGACGTCGCTGACGCCGTCCTCGGTCATGGTGGCGCTGGTGCAAACGGCCACGAGTCTTCCTGTGTTCTTCCTCGCTCTGCCCGCCGGGGCGCTCGCGGACGTGCTGGACCGCCGGCGATTGTTGTTGGTCACGCAAGGCTGGATGCTGCTCACGGCAATGATCCTCGGCGCGCTCACGCTGCTGGATCTCACGACACCCTGGACGTTGCTGTGGCTCACGTTTTCCCTGGGGGTCGGCGCGGCGATGAACGCGCCGGCCTGGCAGGCGAGCATCCCGGACCTGGTGCCGCGGGAGGACCTGCCCGGCGCGGTAGCGCTCGGGAGCGTGGCCTTCAACATCGCCCGCGCCATCGGCCCGGCGTTGGGCGGACTGGTCATCGCCGCCGCCGGACCCGGGGTTGTTTTTGCGTTGAACGCCTTTTCTTTCGTGGGCGTCATGTGCGTGCTTTATCGCTGGCGGCCAACACGGGAACAAAACGCCCTGCCCGCGGAACGGTTCGTGGGGGCCGTTCGCGCCGGCCTTCGTTATGTGCGTCATGCGCCGCAGTTGCAGGCGGTGCTGGTTCGGGCCGGCGTTTTTATCCTCTGTGCCGCGGCGCTGTGGGCGCTGTTGCCGTTGCGCTCAAAGAACGAGCTGGGCCATGATGCGACGGGCTACGGCATTTTACTCGGCTGCCTGGGGGCGGGCGCGCTGCTCGGCGCGGCCGTGTTGCCGAAGTTCCGGATCGATCTTTCCACCGACGCCCTGATTTCCTGGGCCAGTCTGCTCTTCGGCGGGGCCACGCTGGGACTGGCGTTCCTCAACAACTTTTTCCTCCTCTGCGGCGCGATGTTCGCCGGCGGGCTGGCGTGGATGACGGTCATGTCCAGTTTCAATGTCGCGGCCATGACGACCGCGCCCGCCTGGGTGAAATCCCGTTCGCTGGGCATTTATCAACTCGTCTTTCAGGGCGGACTGGCGATCGGCAGCGCGGCCTGGGGATTCGTGGCGACTCATGCCGGTCTGACAGTTGCGTTGATCGGCGCGGCGGCGGGATTGGCGCTGGGACTTGTCGCGGTCAGGCGCTTTCCGCTGGCCGAGGTCGAGCCGGAGAAGCTGGAACCGTCCCTGCATTGGGCGGAGCCGGTCGTAGCACGAGAACTGCAACCGGATCGCGGTCCGGTGGTGGTGACCGTCGAATACCGCATCGACCCGGCCCAGGCGCGGGAATTCGTCGCCGCCATGCAGCCGGTGCGCGAGTCCTGCCTGCGCGACGGCGCGATTCAGTGGCATTTGCTCAACGACACCTCCGATCCCTCACGCTACTTGGAGTACTTTGTTGTCGAGTCGTGGGCCGAGCATCTGCGACAACACGAACGGGTCACCATCGCAGACCGCGCGGTGCAGGATTACGCGCGTTCTTTTCACGTTGGCGACCGGCCGCCGGTCGTCTCGCATTTCATCGCGGAAAATGTCGTCCGCCCGCGCGCGAAAACCGAAACGGGGTTTCAATAGAAGAACCAAACAATCATGAACGAAGCTGAGAAGGTGACATTCTGCATTTTTTGCGTCAAGCGGTCATTTCGTTGCAAATAGGGCATCTGAGGCATCTGATTGTCGCGCGAAAAATTTCTTGCGCTTTTGTTCAATAACTCCTTTGTTCTTTCGTCATAAGTCTTGTAACCGGAACTCCCGCTATGAACAGGATCATTCTGAAATGGAACCAGATACTATGCATTCTCGTGCTGGCGTCAGCCCGCATGGCTGGCGCTGATTCCCCGTCGGAAGCGCCGGTTTTCAAAGACAAGAATCTGGAGAAGGCGGTCAGAAAGTTCGTCTTCGACAAGCGCGATAATGACAAACCGATCGTCGAGGCCGACGTTGCCAATCTCTCCACTGTCCAGGGCGTTTCCATGGAGATCACGGACCTGTCCGGCCTCGAAAAATGCGTCAACCTTGCCTCGCTGGATTTGTCGAAGAACAAAATCAAGGCGCTGGCGCCGCTCAAAGCCCTGGGCAAACTGCAATACCTGAACCTGGCGGACAACCAGATCGAAGACCTTGCTCCGCTCGCCGAAGACAAGGCGCTGCAATACATCGAGCTATCGAACAATCGCGTGACGGACTTGAAGCCGCTCAGTGGACTGACGAATCTGGCATCGCTTTACCTGTCCAACAACCAGATCTCGGACATGTCGCCGATTGTGAAGCTGCCGCGGATGGCGTCGCTCTACCTTGACAACAATCATCTCAAGAGCGTCGCGGGCATTGGCGCACTCGGCACGCTGACGTCGCTTTCGTTGAACCACAACGCGATCTCGGACGTCGCGCCACTCGAGGGATTGACCAACCTCTTTTATCTTTTTCTCGAGAACAACGGCATCCGCGACCTGACGCCGCTGGTAACCATGGCGAAAAGGGATTTCGATGGCGAAAAACGATTCGCGCCGTTTCTGAACCTTTACCTCAAAGGCAACTCGACGAAAGGGAGTCAGAAAGCGAAATTAAAAGATTACGGAGTCCGATTGAATGATTGATAATGCAGATTATATGAAGAAGCTCATTGCCGTTGCCGTCGCGCTGATCCCGCTCGCAAGCTGGCGGGTCTGCGCTGAAAACAAGGTTGATTTCGCCAAACAGATTCTGCCGCTCCTCCAGCAGAACTGCGTCAAATGCCACGGGCCGGAAAAGCAAAAGGCCAAATTGCGGCTGGACTCGAAAGAGGCCGCGATGAAGGGCGGCAAGGACGGCGTGATCATCGTGGCCGGCGATGCCGGGAAAAGCGAGATCTACCGTCGGATCACCTTGCCCAAAGGCAACGACGACATCATGCCGAACGAAGGCGACCCGCTGACCAGGGAACAGACGGATTTGATACGCGACTGGATCAACCAGGGGGCGGAATGGCCCGAAACCGCAGTGGCAAAGCAATCCGAGCCGTCGAATCCGCTGGCGGGTTTGCCGGCGGATTTCAAACCCGGCGCGAACGAGGCGAAGGCGGCGGCGAAGTTCGCTCAGCTCGGCGTGGACCTCAGACCCATCGCGATGAACATCCACTGGACCGAAGCCAACTTCCGGCCGCAAGGCGCGAGCGTCACCGACGGGGCCATCGCGCCGTTGAAAGACGTGACCAGCCTGACGGACTTGAATCTGGCGGGCACAAAGATTACCGACGCCGGGCTCGCGTCGATAGAAGGGCTGACCTATCTGACGCGGCTGCATCTCGAACTCACCTCCATCACCGACGCCGGGCTGGCTCATCTGAAGAAACTGACCAACCTCAATTACCTGAACCTCTACGGCACCGCCGTGACCGACGCCGGGCTGGAGCACCTCAAGGGCCTTCGTAACCTCAAGCACCTCTATGTCTGGCAGAGCAAAGTGACTGAGGACGGAGCGAAGAATTTGAAGGCGGCGCTCCCGACCCTGGAGATTTCAACAGGCGCGGAACTCAACACGCTGGTGAAGAAAGAGGACAAAGAGGAGAAAAAAGAGGAAAAGAAGGAAGAGAAGAAATAACGTTTCATCTCACATCACCGCCTTTGCCGACGGATTTACGGCGAGTGTCCAGCGACCGTGGGTGGTGCGCAAGTTCACAGACGAATTAAAAGCCCGTGAAAGGAATCCGGAGCGAAGCACCTTTTGCTTCCTGCCGCCGGCCACCACCCGGCCTGCCCTCAACAGCAGCGCGTGACTGAACACGGGCATGATTTCCTCCACGTGATGGGTCACCAGCACGAGTGCGGGTGCAGCTCTCCGACAACCTAGACGTTGGAGAAATTGCAGGCGCGACCGGGTCCAGCCCGGCGCAGGGTTCGTCGAGGATCAGCGCCGCCGGCCTGGCCATCAGCGCGCGACCGATGAGCACGCGCTGGCGTTCGCCTTGTGAGAGAAAGGCCCACGGACGGTCCGCAATGTAGCCGCACTCGATCTGGTCCAGGATGCGTGACGCCCCGGCCCGGTCGGCGCGGGTGATCCGGCCCCAGAGATCAATCATCGCGTATTTGCCGCTGACGATGGTCTCGAGCGCCGGCTCGAACTCGGGCATCCTCTGGCGGACCGACGAGCTGACGAGGCCGACGCGTTTCCGCAACTCGCGCCAGTCAGTTTCGCCGTAGCGCTGACCCAGCACCGCGATTTGCCCGCCGGAGGGCGTCAGATAACCCGTCAGCGCGCTGAGCAGCGAGGTTTTGCCTGAGCCGTTTGCGCCGAGGATGACCCAGTGCTGGCCGGGTTCGACGCGCCACGAGACATGGTCGAGAATCACGACATTGCCGCGGCGGATGTGAAGGCCGCAAACTTCGAGTACCGCTTCCGGCTCGCGCTTCATGCGGGAACATCTTTATCGAACCGGTCAAAGAGGCAAAGCAAATGAATGCAAATGGAGCTGGTCGGATTCGTGGCCGGCGGCGCGGACGCTCCTGTCCCCCCGATTTGTTATCTGTTCCGAGGAAAAACGTTTCACCTCGACGGCATGTTTGCGCTATAGTTCCGCAGCGTGTTCGAAACCAACCGGCAAACCCGAAGCTGACGCGAATGCTCGATTCCCGCCTGCAAGGCACGCGTCTTTGCAAAGAATCATTCCAGCATGAAGCCAAATCCTGAGAGAATCCACTGTAACCGCGAGGGTTTGTCCGCCATTCTGTTCGTCTTTGTTTGCGCAACGCAGATGATGCCGGTGCGATCGGATGAAACACCGACGGTTCAAACAGGACGCGTTCCCCAGGCTCCTCCGACCGCGCCGCCGGTGGAAGTTCGAGCACCTGTGCCACAACGGCCATCACCGCGCCGACAAGGGCCGAGCCTGTATTCCATCGGCGATCCCACCGATGAGGAGCAGCTCTACCTGGAATACATCAACCGCTCCCGGGCCAATCCCTCTGCCGAAGGGGTGCGCCTGGCCAACACGACGGATCCGGACGTGCTCTCCGCCTACGCGTACTTCAGCGTGGATCTGACTTTGATGCAAAACGAGTTCGCCACCAACCCTCCCGTCCCGCCGCTCGCTTTTAACTCCAAGGCGATCGACGCGGCGCGCTGGCATAGCGGGGACATGTTGACCAACATGTACCAGGCGCACAATCAAACCAACGATGGCGTGGTGCGCGACCCGGGTCAACGGCTGAATTACAAAGGTTATACCTGGAACACCTACGGTGAAAACATCTATGCTTATGCGGAAAACGTGTTGCATGGCCACGCCGGACTGAACGTCGACTGGGGTCCAGGGGTGGGCGGGATGCAAAATCCCCCAGGCCACCGTAACAACATTCACAACGGAAACTTTCGTGAGGCGGGGATCGGCGTGGTAGATGGCGTTAACGGCTCAGTAGGTCCACAACTTGTTACGCAGGACTTCGCCACCCAGCCCGGTGCTACGCCTTTCATCACGGGCGTGGCTTATTATGATTTCAACACCAACAGTTTTTACGACCTGGGCGAAGGGGTTGGGGGCGTGACCGTGGACGTGAGCGTCTCCAGTTATCATGCCGTGACGGCAAACTCGGGCGGCTATGCCGTGCCCGTGCCGGGCAACGGGACGTATACCGTGACATTCACGGCGCCCGGCCTGGCAACCAATCAGCAGCAGGTCACTGTTTCCACTCTGAAAAACGTCAAAGTGGATTACGTGCCGGCCTATTCGCCGCCGCTGATTTCCGGCCCCAACCCTGCCGGGATCAATCAAAGCAACACCTACACCTTCACTCCCGTGGGGGCGGCTACCGGTTATCAATGGGAACAGACACAAATCGTGCCGTTCACGACGGTGGAAGGCGCGGAAACCGGTTTGGCCAATGTGACAGCGGTGACGTCGTTGGGTTATTCGGTGATCGACGGAAGCATAAAATTCGCGGGGAATAATTCGTTCCACCTGGCTCACCCGTCGCCGCCGACCGACCAGTTTCTGACGTTGAACTATACGCTACGCCCCGGGGCAGGCAGCCAGTTGACTTTCTACAGCCAACTCAGTTGGGCGAATTCAACCCAGGTGGCTCGAGCCCAGGTTTCGACCGACAACGGCAGCACCTGGCAGGATGTCTGGAGTCAGGCTGGCACGGGTGGGAGCGGTGAAAGCGTCTTCACTCAACGCGCGGTCTCGCTTGGCAGTTATGCGGGTCAACAGATCAAAATCCGATTCATGTATGACTTCACCGGAGGACAGTTCTTTCCGCAAACCGACGGTGTGGGTTTCTACATCGACAACATCTCCGTCACGGGCGCGGATCAGCTGAGCAACCCTTTTGTCGCCGACATACCAACAGGCACATCGTTTGTGTTCTATCCGACAAACACCGGCGACTACTCGTCGCGGGTCCGCGCCCAGGTTTCCAATCGTTACCTGGACTGGGGCCCGATAGTACGCGTCACAGCCAGCGTTATCACGCCTGCGACCGTGCAATTCAGCACCCCGGCGGTGTCCGGAAATCAGGCGCAAATCGATTTTGACGTGACGAATTATCGCACCGACATGGTGTTTCAATTGCTGCAAGCGTCCGATGTGGCGGGAGCCTGGACCACCAACAGTTCGGCGTCGTTCACAAACGTCACCGGCTCAACTTTCCGCCTGACGACGTCCATCGGTGGCGCGGGCAGAATGTTTTATCGACTGCAGGCAAATTGATTCTTGGGGCGCCCTCGCCATGAACCTGCCCCCTCACCCCGCCCTCTCCCCCTCCGAGGGGGAGAGGGTGCCCGACTTGTCCGCCGTAGGCTTGACGAAGGTGGAAGGGCGGGTGAGGGGGCGGTTCATGGTCCCAATGCGCGATTCTGGAATCGTGGACTTGCGATACTCACCGAATCTGACACTTCTTTTCTGTCGATGTTCCGCGTCATTTTCCATCTCGACATGGACGCCTTCTACGCGTCAATCGAGCAGCGCGATAATCCGTCGTTGCGCGGCAAACCGGTCATTGTCGGAAGTCCGCCCACGCAACGAGGCGTGGTTTGCGCGGCCAGTTACGAAGCGCGGAAACTTGGCGTCCGATCGGCCATGCCCAGCAGCACCGCGGGACGGCTTTGTCCGACAGGCATGTTCGTACGGCCACGCATGGACGATTACCGGGAGGAATCCCGGAAGATCATGGCGCTCGTCGCGCAAACCGGCGCGCTCATCGAGCAGGTTTCGATTGATGAAGCCTATCTCGATCTCTCGGAGGCAGTAGGTCGGGCGTCTCGCCCGACTCCCGGATCAGACGCGCCGTTCGCAAAAGAGACGATTGTTCCCGCCGAAATCGACGATGCGCTCTACCGCGCGGTGCCGCTGGCGCGCGAGCTGAAGCGGAAGATTCTTTCCGAACGCGGATTGACCGCGAGCATCGGCATCGCCGCGAACAAGCTGCTCGCCAAGCTCGCCAGTGATTTCAGCAAGCCCGACGGCCTGACGCTGGTTCCCGAACGCGACAAGGTTTTGTTCCTGCGCCCGATGCCGGTGCGCGCGATTCACGGCGTCGGCCAGGTGACCGAGCAGGCGCTCAATCACGTCGGCCTCAGGACGGTCGGCGATTTGCAGGATTATCCGGGCGACCTGCGGGCGTTGGTCGGCTCATTCGGTCCGAAGCTCAAGCAGTTTGCGTTCGGCGAAGACGATCGTCCGCTCGAATTGGGCGATGCGAACAGGCGGCGGAAATTTCCGGGAAACTGAAACGCCGCAGTCTGGCTGCGAAGACGGTGCAGGTGAAAATCCGTTACAGCGATTTCACCACGCTCACGCGGCAGGTCTCGGTCGAGGAACCGATCGCCGAAGCGCGGGACATTTATCGGCTCGGTTGTTTTTTATTGGCGAAGGAGAAACTTGTGTCGCGGCCGCTGCGATTGATCGGACTTGGTGTCAGCGGATTGGGCGAAGCCACAGTCCGGCAGTTGACGCTGCTCTGAGGGAACCGCAGGCTGACGCGATGCCAAAGCACGACGCCTGAAGTATCCGCTGCACATTCACAAATAAATCTGGAGTCCTTTAATCTTGCGACGTGCTGCGGCCGGGCCTTTGCGATAAAGCCGGTACTCCTCATCGTCGAGCAACCGACTCAGACTGCCGCCTTTGATGCATTCAGTGAAACCAAATCAACACAGCACTAATGCCGCTTGATCTCCTCCCACAGCGGTTCGAGGTCATCGTCATTGAGCGCCATGAATTTGATTTTTTCTTTGCCGGCGATTTTCACGGCGCGTTCGAGCCATTGGCGCGCTTCGTCCAGGCGTTTCATCTGGCAAGCATAGCAAGCGAGGTTGTAGGGGATGGTCGGTTCCCCGGGAAATTTTTCAAACGCGGGCAGCAGCATGTCCCTCGCGGCCTGGAGTCCCCCGCTCTTCACGCGACGCAGCGCATAAGCCCGGTGCAGCCAGCCGGAGGATCGTTCCGGCGCGCTTCCGATGAGTTTTTCGGCGACAGCCAATCCCTCGTCCCAGTTCTTCTCCTGCGCGTGAACCAGCCAGCGAACCTCCAGAACCTCCGGATGGTTTTGTGTCGCTGGAGCGACTTTCTCCAGTTCGGCTTTGGCCTCCTCAAGGTTTCCCAGTTCATACCAGCCGACGGCGGCGGAAAGAAAATGGGTATCGGGCGGAGCCAGCGGTTGCATCAGTGCGATGTTATCCGCTGTGTCAAACGGCGGGTGTCGCCAGGCTGCGATTCAATGCGGCGCATATAACACTGCCCCAAGACTGGCGGCTCGGAAGCCGCCGGAACCTGCACGCTGGAAGCGTGCGCTACCGAGCGCCGGTCTCCTACCCGGCAGGTATTCAAAAGCATCCCGAAACGCGCCGGATCGGAGATCGGCGCTCCGCGGTGCCAGTCGAGTCCGGGGCAGTGTCAAGAAGGGCCCTTTTCAACCCCGCCGGCGATTTTCTAATTGCGCCTTTCAGTCGGCCATTTAGACTACCGACAAATCCAGCCAATCAAGCCTATGTATTTCGGCACGGACTACTATCCCGAGCACTGGGTCTATCCTTACGCCGGCACGCCGGAAGAACCCGAGTCCCGCTGGCAACGCGACGCCGAACTGATGGTGGCCGCCGGCATCAACGTCGTGCGCATGGGCGAGTTCGCCTGGGGCCTCTACGAATCGGAGGAGGGTAAATACGACTTTGATTGGATGAAGCGCGCGATGGACGTGATGGCCAATGCCGGCATCAAAGTCATGCTCGGCACGCCCACGGCCGCTCCGCCCATCTGGCTGGCCAGGAAACATCCGGAAATTCTGCCGCTGGATGAACGCGGTCTGGCCAAACACGAGGGCACGCGCAAGGCATATTGCATGAACAGCAGCGTCTATTGGGACTATTGCAAAAAAATCATCACTGAACTGGCCCGGGCGCTCGGCAAACACCCGCAACTCATCGCCTGGCAGATCGAGAACGGCCTCGGCGGCCACAACACAGAGTCTTCTTTCAACGAGGAAACACGGCGCGACTGGCATTCCTGGCTGAAAGCGAAATACGAAACGATCGAGCGCCTGAACGAGCTCATGGGCACGCGGTTCTGGACGCAGATCGTGACCCGATTCGAGGATGTTCCGATGCCGATGCAGGCGCCGACGGTCTATAATCCCGCGCTCCTGCTCGACTGGATGCGGTTCTCCAGCGATACCATTGTCGCTTTTGTCAAGATGCAGGCCGATCTGCTGCACGAATTGACGCCGGGCCTGCCCGTCACCAACAATCTCCGCGGGCTCACCCGGTGTTTCGATCATTTCGATGTTGCCGACGTGCTGGATTTCGTCGGCGTCGACAGCAACGCCACCATCAAAAGCAAATCCTCCGAGAACGCCTGCGGCATCGACATGCTGCGGTCTCTGAAAAAGTCGAACATCCAAACCCCCGGCGGCGACACCGGCTTTTGGGTGATCGAACAAAAGGCCGGAAATGTGAACTGGCAGGAGGTCAATTCCCTGGTTCGCCCGGGCATCGTGCGGCTGTTCACCTATCAATGTGTTTCTCGCGGCGCCACCGGCCTGCTCTATTTTCTCTGGCGCCAGGCGCGCATCGGTTCGGAAAAATTCTACGGCGGCGTGCTCACCCACGATGGCCGCGGTGAAAACCGTGTCTATAAGGAAATCAGCCACATCGGAGATGAAATGAAACTTCTGGCGCCGGCGCTCGAAGGCACCAAAGTCGTGGCGGAAACGTGCATTCTTCTCAGCCACGATAACGAATGGGCGATGCAGCAGGGCCCGCAGCCGAACCGGTATTTCAACCAGCGCGAGCACCTTCAGCTTTTTTACAACGCGCTGCACGACCGGAACATTTCGGTGGATTTCGCGCGGCCCACCGAGGACCTTTCAAAATACAAACTGGTCATCGCGCCTTCGCTGAAACTGCTGGCCGGCGGCGAGGCGGACCTGCTCAAGCTCTACGTGCAAAACGGCGGCACGCTCGTCAGCACGTTCAACACCGGCCTTGTGGACGAACATCACATCGCGCCCGACAACGGCTACCCGCATGACCTGACCGACCTGTTCGGCATGGAGGTGCTCGAGT
>QHPW01000395.1 GCA_003219675.1 Verrucomicrobiota bacterium | reverse complement strand
TTTCCGCGATCTGGTCGAACGCGCTGTAAACGATGCGCTGGGCCAGACTCTTCTTGCCGCGCTCCATGACCGTGCTGACGAGGCGCGACACCAGGGTGCTGTGGAATTTGGAATCTTCCGCCAGCGGCCGCTTCACTGCCTGACGACGTCGAGACATTGGTTTGTTAAATCGTTAAACAGGTTGAACCGTTCAATCGGGTCCAGGACCGGGTTACTTGGCTGCGGCGGCCGGGGCTGCCGCGGCCGCCGGAGCCGCCGCCGCGGCGGGCTTGCCTTCCTTCGGCCGCTTCACCCCGTACTTGGAGCGGCTGACGCGCCGCTTTTCCACGCCGGCAGCGTCGAGCGTGCCGCGCACAATATGGTAACGCACGCCCGGCAAATCCTTCACCCGCCCGCCGCGCACCAGCACGATCGAGTGTTCCTGCAGATTGTGGCCTTCATCGGGGATGTAGGCGATGACTTCATAGCCGTTGGTCAACCGGACCTTGGCCACTTTGCGCATCGCCGAGTTCGGTTTCTTGGGCGTGCGCGTCATCACCTGCAAGCAGACGCCGCGGCGATAGGGCGCCCGCTCCAAGGCCGGGGACTTGGACTTATACTTTAGTTTGTTGCGTCCGCTGCGGACGAGCTGGTTGATGGTCGGCATTGCAAATGGCCCGGTATCAGGCCGGTTTTCGTTGTTTCCCGAGCCCTCCGGGGAAACGGAGTGCGGATGATAGCAAAGGACTTTTCCCTTGCAACAAGTATTTGATTCTTTAACGCGCCGCTTTGTCCCTCCGTCAACTGGCCAAAGGTTCGGTCGCCAGCGGCGGCGGCTCTTCGGCGGGCAGCGGTTCCACCAGCGGCTTCAACGCCACCTTGCGGTGCAAGTCGAAACCGGTGCCCGCCGGAATAATGTGGCCCATGATGACATTTTCCTTGAAGCCGCGCAGGTAATCCACCTTGCCCATGCTGGCCGCCTCCGTGAGCACTCGGGTGGTGTCCTGGAACGAGGCGGCGCTCAGGAAGCTTTCGGTTTCGAGCGAGGCTTTGGTGATGCCGAGCAACACCGGCTGTGCTTCCGCCGGTTTGCCGCCCATCTTTTCGACGCGCTCGTTCTCGTTCTCGAACGCGATCTTGTCCACCTGTTCGCCCCACAGGAAGGTCGTGTCGCCCGGCTCGGTGATACGCACCTTGCGCAGCATCTGGCGCACGATGATTTCAATGTGCTTGTCGTTGATGGTCACGCCTTGCAACCGATAGACTTCCTGCACTTCGTTCACCAGGTGCTCCTGCAATTCCTGCGGACCGCAGACATCGAGGATTTCGTGCGGCACAATCGGGCCTTCGGTCAACTGCTGGCCTTTCTTCACGTAATCGCCTTTGAAAACAATGACGTGCTTGCCGATGGGAATGAGGTGTTCCTCTTCCACGCCGGTCTGCGGGTCTTTGATGAGAATGCAGCGCTTGCCGCGCACGCTTGGGCCGAAATCCACCACGCCGTCAATTTTCGAGATTTCAGCCGCGTCTTTCGGGCGGCGGGCTTCGAACAACTCCGCCACGCGCGGCAGACCGCCGGTGATGTCTTTGGTCTTGGAAGTTTTGCGCGGCGTCTTTGCCAGCAACGTCCCGGCCACGATTTTGTCCCCGGCGCTGACGACGATGTGCGCGCCTGAAGGGATGGGATAGTTCGCGACGACTTCGCCTTTCTCGTCCGCGATGATGACTTGCGGATGCAGGTCTTCTTTGTGCTCGATGATCACCATCGCCTCCTGGCCGGTGGTTTCGTCCATCTCCTGTTTCATCGTCACGCCTTCGATGATGTCGTGGAATTTCACACGGCCGGCTTTTTCGGAAAGAATCGGCACGTTGTACGGGTCCCACTGCACGAAGGTCTCGCCTTTTCTGACCTTGCCGCCATCGGCAACCGCAATCACCGAGCCGATGACCACGTTGTGGGTTTCGAGCTCGCGCCCGTCCTCCGCGAGCACGGAGATCGAGCCGTTTTTGTTCAGCACGATGTTGTTGCCGTCCTCGAGTTCGACCAGGCGCAAATCGTTGTAGCGAACCGCGCCGTCGTACTTCGCCTTGATCTGGGGCTGCTTGAAGACCTGCGACGCGGTGCCGCCGATGTGGAACGTTCGCATGGTCAACTGGGTGCCCGGCTCGCCAATGGATTGCGCGGCGATGATGCCGACCGCTTCGCCGAGTTTGACCAGGCCTCCGGTCGCCAGGTTGCGGCCATAACAGGCGATGCAAACCCCGTGCTTGCTTTCACAGGTGAGCACCGAACGAATGCGCACTTTTTCGATGCCCGCTCTTTCGATTTCCTTGGCCCTGACCTCGTCGAGCTCGCCGTTGGCCTTGATCAGCTTCTTCTTCGAGTCCCGGGGATCGACAATGTCGTCGCAGGCAAACCGGCCCACCAGACGTTCGCTGAGTTTGACCACTTCGTCTTCGCCTTCGTAAATCGGCTGAACCCAGATCCCGTTGGAGGTGCCGCAGTCTTCTTCGCGAATGATGACGTCCTGCGCCACGTCCACCAATTTGCGCGTCATGTAGCCGGAGTCGGCGGTCTTGAGGGCGGTATCGGCCAGGCCCTTGCGCGCGCCGTGCGTTGAAATGAAGTATTCCAGCACCGTGAGACCCTCGCGGAAATTCGACAGGATCGGCTTCTCGATGATGTCCCCGGAAGGCTTGGCCATCAGACCGCGAACGCCGGCCAATTGACGGACCTGGGCCTTGTTGCCGCGCGCGCCCGAGTCCACCATGAGCCAGACGGGGTTGTATTCCCGTTTGCCCTGGTTGTTGTCGAGCGTTTTTAACATCACGTTGGCGATCTGATCGGTGCAATGCGTCCAGATGTCGATAATCTTGTTGTAGCGTTCGCCCGGAGTGATGACCCCCTTGCGATATTGTTTCTCGACTTCGGAAATCTGTTTCTGCGCCGCTTCGATTTCCTGCGTTTTCTCCTTCGGAATGATCATGTCGTCAATGCCGATGGAAACGCCCGCGCGAGTCGCCTCGAAGAAGCCGAGTTCCTTCAACCGGTCGAGCGTGGTCACGGTCTGCTCATGACCGCAAAACTTGTAGCAGTTCCAGATCAATTCCCCGAGCTGCCCCTTGCCCACGACCTTGTTCGGAAAACCCAGTTCCTCCGGCCAGATCTCGCTGAAGATCACGCGGCCCACGGTCGTCTCGATGACCTTCCTGGTCGGATCGCCGTAAACGGTCTTCACTCCGAGGTCCGGGTTGGCCATCAAAATCCGGTCGTTCGATTCACGCGTGGCCCGGGGCTCGGCCGTCAGATAGTAGCAACCCAGCGTGATGTCCTGCGTCGGTGTCATGATCGGCTTGCCGCTCGAGGGGCTGAAAATGTTGAGCGGCGCCATCATCAACAGGCGCGCTTCCATTTGCGCCTCCACCGACAACGGCACGTGCACCGCCATCTGGTCGCCGTCGAAATCGGCGTTGTAAGCGGTGCAGACCAGCGGATGGATGCGAATCGCCTCGCCTTCGATCAGCACCGGTTCAAACGCCTGGACCGAGAGGCGGTGCAACGTCGGCGCGCGATTGAGCAGCACCGGATGGCCCTTGGTGACTTCCTCCAGAATGTCCCAGACTTCGGGGGACTGGCGCTCGATCATCTTCTTGGCCGAACGCACGGTGTGAACGTAACCCAGTTCCTTCAACCGGCGAATGATGAACGGCTCGAACAGGACCAGCGCCATCTTCTTGGGCAGACCGCACTGGCTGAGTTTCAGTTCAGGGCCGATGACGATGACCGAACGTCCGGAATAATCCACCCGTTTGCCCAGCAGGTTCTGACGGAATCGCCCGCTCTTGCCCTTGAGCATGTCGCTGAGCGATTTCAGCGGACGATTGCCCGCGCCGGTGACCGCGCGTCCATGGCGACCGTTGTCGAACAGCGCGTCCACCGCCTCCTGGAGCATCCGTTTTTCGTTGCGAATGATGACTTCGGGCGTCTTGAGCTGAAGCAGATTTTTCAACCGGTTATTGCGGTTGATGACGCGGCGATACAAATCGTTCAGGTCCGAGGTCGCGAACCGGCCGCCTTCCAGCGGCACCAGCGGGCGGAGATCCGGCGGAATCACCGGCAGCACCGTGAGCACCATCCATTCCGGCCGGCTTTTGGAGCTGAGGAAGCCCTGGAACAGTTTGATCCGCTTGGCAATCTTCTTGCGAATCTGTTTGCTTTTCGTTTCCGTCATCGCCACCTGCAACTGATCGATCTGTTTGTGCAGGTCCACCTTGGTCAACGCTTCGCGCACCGCTTCGGCGCCCATCTTGGCCACGAACGCGTCCGTGCCGTAGGTCTGGCGCGCCTCGCGGTACTCCATCTCGCTGAGCAACTGGTGCTGTTTCAACGGCGTGTTGCCGGGGTCGATGACGAGATAATCCTCGTAGTAAATGACGCGCTCCAGATTGCGCGCCGTCATGTCGAGCATCAAACCGATGCGCGAAGGCATGCATTTGAAAAGCCAGATGTGCGA
>QHPW01000088.1 GCA_003219675.1 Verrucomicrobiota bacterium | reverse complement strand
TGAGGAACTTTGCGCTTCAGCGTGAGCGCGGTCATCAGGCCGGCGCTGCCCGCGCCAAGAACGACAATCGAGGAGATCTTCATACGGCTGCAGGCGTTTGGGTCTATTGGCAACAGTGTGTCAAATCCGGAAAAGAATGCGAACCCTGACCTGGATATTTCGCTGCCCGCGTAGCCACAGACGGGCGTCCCCATGAAGCAATTCCACACCAAAGGGCGTGAATTCCGGGAACGGTGAGTGCTTCCCCCTCTCCTGGGGGAACGATTCAGTGAAAATAAGGGTGGCACGGGCAACTTGCCCGTGCTGGCGGGCTGCCAGCCCGCCAGACTCAGGCAGCACCGGACGGTGAGCGCCTGCGACGCTCCAAACTCGGCGGCAAGTTGCCGCCGAGCACAGCCAGGTTGGCTGTGCCACCCAGTCCAACTGAATCGTTACGGTGGGGGAGAGGGTCGGGCTGAGGGCGAGCGTTTCCTCCAATGCCATTTTTCGGAGTAGGCGGATAGAAATGAGGATCGCGACGGTCCACCTCCACGTCGGCGGCTACTCGACTCGCAGCCGATAAAATCGATACGGAGGGACCGGGGGAGCAGGTGTTTCCGTGAATCGGTTCGTGGCGAGACCTGTGGCCACCGACGCCCAGTTTGTCAGACTGCCCGACGCTTCGACAGCGTAGGACTTTCCAGGCGTCGCGCTCCAGTTCAGTGTCACGGCTCCGTTTTGGCTGTCCCGGTTGATGGTTTGGATGGTTGGCCGTGTGAACGATCCCGCTTCGGCGGCGTAATTGGCCGCGATTTGTGACTCGGTGAGCGCCACTGCATAAACCCGGACTTTCGCGATTGTCATCGAACCTCTGAGTCCTACCGTGGCGGTTCCATTTGCGTCGTTCTGGGAAGCCAACCTAAACGGCAAAGGCCGGCCCTGATCGTCCACCGCCCAGGTGTTCAACGGGGCTCCCAGCACTTCCGAGTTGGCCACAGCGCCATCGGAGTAAACGGTCGTCGTTAGACTCGCGTTATCGTAAGTGTAAGCCACGTACGTCCATTGACCCTGGATGACATTGGTGGGATCGCCCCACCCGATGTCCGGGGCGCCCCAGTGGCCGACCGCGCCAAACGCCATGTTGAGGCCGTGATTGAACGAGACATTTGAACCGTCCGGACCGCCGCGGCGCCCCCAGGCAAACACCGTCTCCTCATCAGCGGCCGCGGGATTAAGAATCCACGCCTCAATCGAATGGCTTGCGTTGCCGGTCAAGAACTGGGGCGCGGCGGGTCCTGTGTAATAATGATTGATACCATCGAAGGTAACGCCTTTGACACCCTGGACCGATTCAACGTTTGGAATGGCGTTGGTTGGGGCGTCGAACGTGCCTCCCAACAAACCGGCATTGGTCAAAGACCCAAGGGCGCCAAGCGGCAGTGTCGTGGCATCCAGACTTACCAGCGGCGCGGAGAAATTAGGCACGCTGTTGACGTTGTTCGGATTGGAGCCGTACAGCACTTCCAGGCCGTCCAGGAACGTGTCCCCGTCGGTGTCCGCCACCAGCGGGTTCGTTCCGGTGTTGGTTGCGTTGACGAACACGCCCGTGCCGGTCTCGACGCCGTCTCGAAGACCGTCCTGGTCCGTGTCCGCGCGGAGCGGATCGGTGGCGCCGCCGACGCGATTCACTTCGGCGCCGTCGGTCACACCGTCACCGTCTGTATCGGCGCGATCGGGCGCGGTGCCCAATTGAAATTCCTGCAGATTGGTCAGCCCGTCGCCATCCTGGTCTTTTCCGGCGTCGGTAGCGTCCCTTTCGTTCAAGAAGCTGTATTGCCTTTCATACCACGTGGGGAGTCCGTCGTTGTCGTAGTCCACGCTGCCGTATTTGTCGGCCCCGGCGGTGTAATTGGATTGGATGGTCGCCGGATCCAACACGCGATCGAACACACGGATTTCGCCGATGGTCATTGAGCCGCGGAGTCCAGCCGTGGCATCGCCGTTGGCTTCGTTTTGAGAGCCGACCCGGAACGGCAATGGCCGGCCCAGAGTGTCCACCGCCCAGGTGTTCAATGGTCCCGACACTTTGCTGTTTGCCTCAACGCCGTTCGAATAGACCCGGGCCGTCTGGCTCGCACTGTCATAGGTATAAACCACATAGGTCCACTGTCCTTGTTTGACGTTGTTCGTGATGGAGGCCGGGTCCGGTCCCCAGCCGACGTCCGGTCCGCCCCAATGCCCGACCGCGCCGAATGCCCCGTTGAGGCCGTGGTTAAACGAACAATTGGAGCCATCCGGGTTGCCCCCGCGTCTGCCCCAGGAAAAGATTGTCTCCTCGTCCGCGGCCACCGGATTCATAATCCAGGCCTCCACCGTCCGGTTGGCATCTCCAGTGACAAAGGACGGTGCGGCCGGCCCGGTGTAAAAATTGTCGGTGCCATTCAGCGTCACGCCTTTGACGCCCTGGACGGTCTGGACGCTTGCGACAACGGGGGAGCTGGTGAACACGCCCCCCAAAGTCCCATTGTTCGTCCAGTTGTTCAGCGGACCGGTCGCCAGGACGGTGGCGTCCAGATTCACCAACGCGGGCGTGTTGGACCCCGGCGTGCTGGCAGCGCTGTTCGGATTGGAGCCGGCAAGCACCTCCTGCAGGTCTGGAAAGGTGTCGTTATCACTATCCGGCTTCAACGGATCGCTCCCGGTGTCGTTCACGCTGACAAAAACGCCCGTGCCGGTCTCAACTTTGTCCGACAACCCATCGCCGTCGGTGTCTGCCACCAGAGGGTTGGTGGGCGCGGGATTGCCGCCGACCGTGCGGTTGACTTCGGCGCCGTCGCTAAGGCCGTCGCCGTCCGTGTCTGCGACGGTTGGATTGGGTCTCCAGACAGCTCCGGGCGTGCTGCTAAAGACGCTCTGAAATTCCTGCAGGTTCGTCAATCCGTCGCCATCGGGGTCCTGCGCCGCGTCGTTAACGTTCGGATTAAGTGTGGGGGCGTATTGATTCTCCCACCAGTCAGGCATTCCGTCACTGTCGGAATCCTGCCACATTGAACCCTTCTCCTGATCGAACTTCGCTTTGAAGGCGGCCGCATCCAGCGGCGTATCCTGCACCCGAATCTTCGCAACGGTGATCTCGCCGACACCGGCGCCACTGACACCGCCTGCGGCCGTATTCTGTCGGGCGACTCGAAAGGGCAGGGGATTGGCGGCGGCGGTGTTATCCACGTCCCAGGTATTGACGGGAGGATTGGTGATCTCACTGTTGGCCAATTCGCCGTCCATGTAAACAGAGCTGGTGGTGCCATCCCAGGTGTAAG
>QHPW01000392.1:9609-13860 GCA_003219675.1 Verrucomicrobiota bacterium | reverse complement strand
ACGCCGTCGCCGGGGGGATTGTTTCACTGCCACAGCAACGCGAGGCCGATCAATTCGGGACCGCCAATATTCATGCCTACTTCGCCGATAGCCTGGGAGCGCAGGCCGGCCAGCGTTACACACAGGTGCGACGGTATCGCGTCAACTTCAACTCCCCGCCGATGCCCAACGTGCTGAGGTCATTTAAAGTCGAGCAGAGCGGCCAACGGATGCGCGTCCTGGACGCCGACGGGTCGGTTTATGACGGCGCGATTGAACCGCCGGTGACTGAGGAAGTCGCGAAGCGCAACGTCGCTTCTCAGACGGTTGCAACCGACTTGAAGAAGAACGTTGAACTCGAGGCGAGATCGAATGAAAGCGTTTCTGCCGTGACCGCCGGCGAAATGGCGGCTTCGCAGAATGCTTTCTTCCGCGTCGCGGGAACGAACCGCACGCTCAATCAATTGGTGGTGTTCCAGGGAAATGTTCTGCCAAGCCCCACAAACGCGCTTTTCCTGGGCGCAAAGCTCCAGACAGACCGATCCGCCGCCGCTCCGCAGCAGAATGTATTGCTGCAAAATCCGCAACTTCCCAACGCGCTAATCCAGGGCCAGGCCACCATCGGCTACCGCAACCGGATTCAAATCAACGCGTTGCAGGTGGGGCCGTAGCCGCTGTAGCCGCCGACGTAAGTCCCCATGAAGCAATTGCACACCATAGGGCGCGAAAATTCCAGGACTGTGCGTGCTTCCCCCTCTCCTGGGGCTGCGGACGAAGTCTCGGTGAAAAACAAATCCGACTCTGGCCGGGGTGAGGGCGAGCGTTTCCTCCCAAACCCATTTTCGGAATAGGAGGCGGAAACCATTCACCCAACGCAATTCGTCCGCCTCCTACTCCGGCGGTTACAAGGTTGGCGGGCTACAGATCAACGCAAAAACGCCTCGTTCAGTCCGCCGTCCACGGTGATGATCTGACCGGTGGTTTTTGCTAGGCGCTGGCTCACCAGCAGGAAAAACGCTTCGGCCTGGTCCGCGGTGGTGATGGGCGACTTCGTCAACGTGCGGTCGGCATAGAACCTGGCCAGTTTGTCGCGCAAGGTGTCGTCGCTTTCACTCTCGCTGTAAGGGATATTGTATTTCGCCAATGCGGCGATGACGCGTTCGCGCGGGAACATCGAGCTGCCCTGAATGACCGTCGCGGGCGCGACGCCGTTCACCCGCACCAGCGGGCTCAGTTCGATGGCCAGTTCGCGCACCAGATGGTTGGCCGCAGCTTTGCTCGTGTCGTAAGCGACAGAACCCTTTTTGGCGACGACGGCGTTGGCGCTCGTCGTTAACACGAGACTTCCAGGCAGACCTTGTTCCTTCCAGATCTTCGCGGCTTCGTCGGCGACGATGTAGCTGCCGGTGACGTTGATGCGGAAGGTGAGCTCCCATTTGTCGTCGGGGACGTGGCCGGAGGTGTCCGGCGGGAAGAAGATGCCGGCGGTGATGATGATGGAGTCGAAGCCTCCGTAGGCGAGGGCGACCTGGTCGAGCATGGCGCGGACGCCGGCGCGGCTGGTGATGTCGCACCCGAGGCCGATGGCCGGGCCGCAATTCGAGACGCCGCTGCCGGCCACCCCGATGCCCAGGCCGTATTTGCCCGTGATTTCGTCTGCCGTGGCTTGCGCGGTTTCCGCCTTCAAGTCCACGCAGACGATGTGCGCGCCTTCTTTGACGAGCCGATGCGCGACTTCTTTGCCGATGCCGCTGCCCGCGCCGATGATGACGGCGACCTGGCGGGCGAGTTCCTTTTCCGGCGGCATGCGGCGGAGCTTGGCTTCTTCGAGCAGCCAATATTCGATGTCGAAGGCCTCCTGCTGCGGCAACGAAATGTATCGGTCGATGGCTTCGGCGCCGCGCATCACCTCCACGGCGCAGTTGTAAAACTCGGCCGTGACGCGGGACTCGCTCTTGTCCTTGCCGAAGGCGATCATGCCGAGGCCGGGAATGAGAATGACCGTCGGGTTCGGGTCGCGCACGGCGGGCGAATTCGGCCGTTTGCAGCGATCGTAATAAGCCGCGTAGTCTTTACGGTATTGTTCGAGGCCGGCTTTAAGCCTGGCCTTGAGCAAATCAACAAAATCCTCGACGGCGTTATTCCGTGAAAGCAGGGGAGGCGTCTCGCCTGCTTTTGCGGCCGGGCCAGTTGATTCGGCAGGCGGGCGGGAGGCCTGCCCTGCTTTGGCAACGGCCTCAACCGGCAAATCCACGTAGAGCGGCTTGATCTTCGTGCGCAGAAAGTGGTCGGGGCACGATGTGCCCAGTTCGGCCAGGCGCGGGGCGTCCTTGGAGTTTACGAAGCGCAAAATCTTCTCGTCGTCCTGGATTGTAGCGATGAACCGCCGTTGCTGGCTGACCTGGCCGCGCAGCCACGGAAGAATCGACGCAAAAATTGCGAGACGTTCCTCCGTCGCGAGCGGCTGATACTTCGCTCCACCGAACGCCGCCGGGTCGCCGCCCTTGGCGGCGTATTTCTTTTCGATGAACTGCGCGGCCCTGTCAATCAGCTCGAGTGTGGTGCAGTAACATTCCCTGTCATCGTCGGCCCAGTTAATGAGGCCGTGCTGGCCCATCATAATGCCGCGCAACCCGGGGTTTTTGCGCGCGAGGTCCTGCATGGCGAGGCCAAGCTCGAATCCGGGCCGCATCCAGGGCAGGCAACCCATTTCCTCCCCGTAAATCTCTTTCGTCAATTCCTGGCAGTGTGCCGAGGCCGCCACCGCGATGACGGCGTTTGGATGCGTGTGGTCCACGTGTTTCGCCGGGATGAACGAGTGCAGGGGTGTATCGATGGACGAGGCGCGCGGGTTCAGGTTGAACGTGCAGTGATTATACATCGCCACCATGTCGTCCTCTGCCGGCGACTTGAGGCCCTTGTCTTTGCGCGCGGCGTAAACCTTTTGGAGGTCGAGCAGTTTCTGCTGGTAGAGGGAGGAAAAATTTTCCCGAGTGGCCGTGCGGAGGTCGCCACCGGAACCTTTGACCCAGAGCACTTCGACGGACTCGCCGGTAAGCGGGTCCTTTTCAACGAACTTCGAGGAGGTGTTGCCGCCGCCGGTGTTGGTGATGCGCTGGTCGGCGCCGAGTTTGTTGGAGCGATAGATCAACCGGTCCACGCCCTTCAACTTCGCGGCCTCTTCGTCGTTCCAAAGGGTGTTGACGTATTGGCAGGTTTTGTGCGTCATAAAAGTCATTTCAGAACGGAGCAGTGGAGCAATGAGGCGCGGGTTAATTGTTCACTCCGAGAGTCCATCGATCGGTTCGGTTTTTCCCGGTAAGCTCACCGCGAGAAGGGCATCGTGGCAATGATTTTTTTACTGACTCCGTTTGGATCACAGGTACAAAGGCAGGGTTATGGATCTGCGACCCGACCGCCGGCATACCGGATGAACGACGCATCGAGAATTCGCGCTGTCATTTTCGACATGGACGGTGTGCTGACTGATTCCGAGCCGCTGATTAACGCCGCCGCAGTGGCCATGTTCAAGGAGAAGGGGTTGACGGTGCAACCGGAGGATTTTCGGGAGTTCGTCGGCACCGGCGAAGACCGTTACATCGGTGGTGTGGCGGAGAACTATAAATTCCTGATCGATCCGGCTGCGGCGAAAAAGCGGACTTACGAAATCTATCTGGAACTGGTGCCCTCCCGGCTCAACGCGTTTCCCGGAGCCGTCGAATTGGTTGGCGCCTGCCAAAACGCCGGACTGAAAGTTGCCGTCGCTTCGAGCGCGGACCGCATCAAGATTGACGCCAATCTCCGCAAGATCGGCCTGCCGCCGGGGACGTGGGACGCCATCGTGACGGCCGAGGATGTGGCGCGCAAAAAACCGGCGCCGGACATTTTCCTTGCGGCCGGGCAAAAACTGGGACTGACGCCGGAGCAATGCGCGGTTGTGGAAGATTCGGTGAATGGCGTGCAAGCGGCGAAAGCCGCGGGCATGCGATGCGTCGCCGTGGCGCAGACGTTTCCGCCGGAGCAGTTGCAGACGGCGGATTTGGTGAAAGGGAGAATTTCAGACGTCACGGTTGCCGAGTTGACCGGTGAACTGAAGTCCGTTGCGCCGGGAGGTCCATCGCCGCTTGCGGCGGTTGCTTCGCCCCAGCCGTGGGGTTTCTGGGTGACCGTCGGATTTGCTTTGGCGATCGCGGTTGCCTTCGTTGCGGCGCAAATCGCGGTTGCGAGTCTGTTCAGCACTGTTTCGATGGCGACCGGGGATGAGGAAATACT
>QHPW01000392.1:0-9574 GCA_003219675.1 Verrucomicrobiota bacterium | reverse complement strand
TGGTTGTTTGCCTGGATTCGGAAAGGCATTTCGGTTTCCGATTACCTCGGACTGAAGCGCCTGCCCGCGAAGCAACTTCTTCGCTGGTGCATCGGGTTGCTGTTGGTGGGGGCGCTGTCAGACGGCCTGAGCGCGCTGTTGGGACGGCCCATTGTTCCCGATGTGATCGTTGAATCGTACAAGACCGCCTGGTCCCCGCCGTTGTTGTGGTTTGCCATGGTCATCCTGGCGCCGCTCAATGAAGAAGTCTTTTTCCGAGGATTTCTTTTTGCCGGGCTCAGCCGTTCGCGAATTGGCGGCCGTGGCGCAATCCTCCTGACTTCGTTGTTGTGGTCGGTGATCCACTTTCAATACGACTGGTTTGGTGTTGCGACCATCTTTGTTGTCGGTCTGTTGCTGGGTTATGCGCGACTGAAGACAAGCTCCATCATCCCGACGATTCTCATGCACAGTCTGATGAACCTGGTGGCGACAATTCAAGTCGCCATGCTGCTTTGGTATGTCGGCGAGTCGAATTGACCGAGCCCCCCGATTGCAACCGAGGTGGGTCTGTGTTTGCGGTTCGTCGAACGACGCGGTGGCGCCGGTTTGTTTCGAAAGGCCAGAGGTTCTTTTCAAGTCGAAACAAACTCCAGGGCCGGAGTATTAATTGCGAGAGGCGATATGGGAAACATCAGAGAACCTGACCGACTGCGGCAATTCGCCGCCTGCGTGCTCGCGGTCTCCCTGACGCCGCTGGCGACCGGCTGCGACACGATGCGTGAATCCACGATCACCGGGCGGCTCTGGGATGCCGGCGGAGTCAACCGGTGCATGCCGGCGTCGAAACCGAATCTGAAATTGTATCGCACTCCCGACAGCAAGGATGTGTTGGTGACTTACGATGAGTTGCGCGAGAAGAACGATTCGATTCGGCGCCGCGCGTTTTTCTTCAGATCGAACGTTCGCCGGCTGGAAGACCGCAAGAGACCGAAATTCATCAGCCCCGGGAAAGTCGCGGAGCTGAAACTGGTTCCGGTAGCCGAAGCCGGGAACACAAACGCGGCCTTCGGAGACGTAATTCTCGTGAAAATTTCCGGGGACGGTCAGGAGTTCACTTTGATTTGGTTCGGGACCGACCTGGGTCCTTATGCCCTGCCGGTTTATGTGGATCGGGGCAGCGAAGTCCGGCGCGCGCTATTGACGCCTTTGGCCACCACGGGCGACGTGATCGTCGTGGTTGTGGTGGTCGCGGTGGTGGCGGGCGCAATCTTCGCTTACAGTTATGCCTGCGGCCACAGCTGTTGGAACCCGTAGCGGTCAGCCCTTGACGAACAGTTTTTCCAGACGCGCGAACGCGGCGATCCAGGCGGCGGCGTGCGGCTGGATGATCTCCGTGTCGAAGGAGTCACGGGCGATCTTGCGCGCTTGTTCGAGCGAGGGCACATGTCCGAGCGCCATCGCTTGCACGAGGACGTTGCCTGCCGCGGTTGCTTCGGCCGGGCCGATGACGACGGGAATCTGCAGCGCGTTGGCGGTAAAATGATTCAGCAAACTGTTCCTGGTGCCGCCGCCGACGATGTGCAGCCGCTCGATTTTCCGGCCGGTGACGTTTTCGATTTCCTGCAAAGTTTTGCGGTAGAGCAGCGCAAGGCTCTCCAGGATGCAGCGGATGATGGGGCCGGGTTTGCGCGGCACAGGCTGGCGAGTCTCCTTGCAGAAGGCCTGAACCTTGGCCGGCATGTCGCCCGGTTCCAGAAAGCGCGGGTCGGCGGGATTGATCAGGGATTCGAACGGGGGAGAAGAGGCGGCCAGATGCGTCAGCACATCATAGTCCAGGTCCTGCTCTTTCTCGGCCCAGTAATGGCGGCATTCCTGGACGATCCAGAGTCCGGCGATGTTTTTCAGGAGGCGCACGGTGTCGCCGTAGCCGATTTCGTTCGTGAAATTCAGTTCCCGACTGGTGTCGTTGATGATCGGCTCGGGCACTTCGACCCCCATCAACGACCAGGTGCCGGAGCTCAGGAAGGCCCAGTTTTGCCCGGCGGCCGGCAGGGCCGCCACGGCGGCGGCCGTGTCGTGCGAACAGGAGGCGATGACTTGCGCATCCTCCAACTTGGTTTGCTGGGCAAGGTCGGAGCGCAACGGCCCGAGGACGGTCCCCGAACCGACAATGGGCGGCAGGAGCTTCGGCGGCAACCGCAGCGCATGAATCAATTTGTCCGACCAGTTCTTCGTGATCGGATTGTAGAGCTGTGTCGTGCTGGCCATGGAGACTTCGGATTTGGCCGCGCCTGAAAGCAGAAAATTGAACCCGTCCGCGATCGACAGCAACTGGTGCGCTTTGCCGAAGCGTTTCGATTTCTCTGCGCCCAACTGAAACAACGTATTGATCGGCATCTTTTGAATGCCGGTTTCCGCGTAAATGGTTTCCCACGGAACTTTGGCCAGAACTTCCTTCATGCCGGCCTGGGAACGGGGGTCGCGATAATGGTAGGTCGGCGTCATCAGCGAGCCGTCCGATTCGAACAGCATGTAATCCACACCCCAGGAATCGCAACTGACGCCGGCGACAGGATCCTCGCGCTCGGCGACTTTGCGCAGGCCGATCAGGACTTCCTGGAACAATTGCGGGATGTCCCAGTAGAGCGAGGTTTTGTCCTTGATGGGTTGGTTTGAAAAACGGTGGGCCTCACTCAGCATCAGCTTGCCGTTGTTGAGTGTTCCCTCAATCACGCGGCCGCTTTCAGCGCCCAGGTCGCAGGCAATGTAGTAGGTCGTCATAATTCAAATCGTCCTGCCGACGCGCCGCGCCGGTTGACGAAGACGCGCTCGACGTGCGGCGGCGCGTGAACGGTTTTTGCCCACGACCACTGCGCCCACCAGAATAGCCGCCGCTAAAGCCGGCATCAAGAGACAAGCGCGACGGGTTTCGAGGCGGGGTGCAACCCTGGCCCTTCCCATGAACCTGACTCTGGTAGGGACATCCGCCGCTGAGCGCGGCGCGGACGGCGCAGCGCGCCGTCCCTACCAGGTTCAGGGTTCAAAGCGCGAAAATTTCGTGGAATTCCATGAACCGTCCCTTCGTCCTCGTCCTCATTCTCGTCCTCGTCCTCGACTGGGCGACTCGGTTTCGAGGACGAGCACGACGACGAGGACGATCCTGTTCATGGTCCCAATGCGCGGTGGCGAAACCGAGGGGGCTTCCCATGAACCCGGAGGAACATCCAACATCGAGCATCCAACGCCGAACATCGAATGGCAGTGGAGAGGGAGAGGGTGAAGGGGGCCGCTGCGGCCGGTTCAAAGGGTACAATGTGCGTTCAAAGCTCAGGACATTCCTGATACAAAACGCCCATGCGGACCTGTATCGCTCTGGGCCCAACGCTCTTCGTGGCGCTGCTGGCCGGATGCGCAACCGCCCGACAGACGTCATCGGCCCTCTGGCCGCGCTACGCGCTGGAGGCGAGCCGAAGGTGGCAATTGAATTTGCCCGGCGGCGAGCGCTTCGACGCTTCGGGACTCTGTTTCGCTCCGAACGGCGATTTGCTCACCGTGAGCGACCGTGGCGCGTCGGTTTATCGGATTGAATTCATCCCCAACGCAAACGCCGCTGATCTGGAAAAATTGTCGGACTGTTTCACTCCGGAACAGCTCGCCTCATCCGCCGGGGAAAAGACCGGACGCTACGACTGCGAAGGGGTGACGGCAGACGAGTCGGGGCGAATCTACCTTTGCGAAGAGGAAGACCGCTGGATTCTGCGTTGCGACCCGCGCTCGCGTTGGGTCGAGCGGTTGAAAATCGACTGGTCGCCGGTGCAAAAATATTTCAGTCCAACGGACCGTAACGCGTCATTTGAAGGAATCGCCATCGGCGGCGGCAGGCTTTACGTGGCGAACGAACGCGAGCGGGGGAGGATCATCGCAGTGAACCTGGATACGCTCAAGGTCGTGGACGATTTCGAGGTGCGGTCAAGCGTGGTGTCGTTTTGGAGACCGCATTATTCCGATCTCTGCTGGTTTCGCGGCGAGTTGTATGTATTGATGCGCGAAGACCATGTCATCCTGCGGATTGATCCGCGCTTACACCGCGTTTTAGCGGAATACGACTTCCGCGCGATTGAGTTCGCGCCCGAAAACAGATACCGCCTCGTCATCCCCTTTGTCGGAGTCATGGAAGGACTCGCGGTCGATGCTCATGATTTTTGGCTGGTGACGGACAATAATGGCCTCGGCCGGGAGCGGTATCCAGCCGACACCCGGCCGACGCTCTTCAGATGTCCGCGGCCCGACGCTTCGTCGCCAACCGGGCGTTGAGCAAAGCCTTCAAATTCTCCAGGATATCGGTCCGTAAAAATCGCGCTTCCACTGGACCCGGACAGATGCTTAATTTCCGGCTTCTATGAGCAGGACCGCATTGTTGTTTGCCGGCCAGGGCGCGCAGTTTGTCGGGATGGGCAAAGACCTGGCCGCCGCGTTCCCGACGGCGCAGGTCTGGTTCGACCGCGCCAACGCGGCGTTGGGCTACGACCTGGCGGGAATCTGTTTCAACGGACCGGAACTGGAGCTGACGAAGACCGAAAACGCACAGCCCGGAATTTATCTCGTGAGTTGGGTCGCTTTCCAATTGCTGAAGGAGCGCGCGCCGGCGTTGAGGTTCGAGGCGGCGGCGGGATTGTCGCTCGGCGAATTCACGGCGCTGGCAGCGGCAGGTGCGCTCGGTTTTGAAGGCGGACTGAGACTCGTCCGGAAGCGTGGCCGTTTCATGCAGGAGGCGTGCGAAAAGACGAAAGGCGGCATGGCCGCGGTCATTGGTTTGGACGAAGCGCGGACCCGCGAAGTCTGCGCCGAAACCGGTGTGGTGCTGGCAAATCTGAACTGCCCCGGTCAGCTCGTCATTTCAGGCGAGGTAGAGGAAATCGCGGAGGCCGTCGAACTGGCGAAGGCCAAAGGGGCAAAGCGCGCCGTTCCGTTGTCGGTGGCCGGCGCGTATCACTCGCCACTGATGGCCAGCGCCCGGCCGAAGCTCAAGGCGGAGCTTGAAGACACGTTGCTATCCCCACCCGTTGCCACCGTGATTTCAAATGTCACGGCTCGACCGTATGACACTGGTGAAATCCCGTCCCGCCTTGAAATGAGCCTCAATTTGGTCGAGCAGATCACGTCACCGGTGCGCTGGGAGGAGTCGATGCGCTATCTGCTCGCGCTGGGTTTCACGCGCTTCATCGAACTGGGTCCGGGCAAGGCGCTGAGCGGCTTCATGAAACGGATCGAAAAGAGCGCGCAAATGCTCAACGTGGCGGACGTGGCGAGCCTGGAGGAAACCGCGAAGGCATTGACGGCGTGAGTGGGGCGCAACTTGGGCCCTACCACCCTATCGAGTCCGCTCTGCAAGGTTTCCGAAGACCCCTCACCCTTGTCCCCACCCTTCCCTCTGCCCCAGCCCTGGTTTCTGTCGCTATGTGATCAGGGTTCGACGGAGTCTCGCCCCACCGCAAATGCAATTACGCATCTACGCGCGACGTTGACATGCAAGCCTGCCCCGATATGCTTGTTTATCATGAAACCCAGGACCCGCTTTGAAGCGAGAAGGGCCATTGCCTTTACCTTGATTGAACTATTGGTCGTCATCGCGATCATCGCGATCCTTGCCGGACTGTTGTTGCCTGCTTTAGGCCGGGCGAAAGACCAGGCCTTGCTCATTACAGACCTGAACAACATCCGGCAGGTCATGATCGCTTCACACCTGTTCGCCGGCGACAACGAGGATTTTCTTCCCTACCCCAGTTGGGGCGGGCCGGACCGGGATTGCTGGGCCTACGCGGCCAATATCCCCGACGCGGCCGGGAACGACTCGCCCACGGTGATTTCCAATCAGGTCGAATACTTCAAGCGGGGTCAACTCGCGCCTTACCTCGCCAATAACCAGAAGGTGCTGATGTGCCCGAAAGATGAGAAAGACCGGCAGGTCGGTCGAAAGAAAATGAAGTTCAAGGAACGTTCCATCAAGATTACGAGTTACTCCTTTAACGGCGCAATCATCGCTTATCAAACTCAACCGGCCAACATCAAGACATCGAAATACCGCCTCGGCACATTGCGTCCGACCGGCATTTTGCTTTGGGAAGCCAACGAGGACATGACCGCTTACAACTTCAACGACGTGGGCAACCAACCTCACGAAGGAATCTCCCAACGACACGCCAGCAGCCGGATAGCAACGGCCCAGACCGATATCGTTGGCGGTGTCGCCACCTTTGGCACGCTGTCCGGTTCCGGAACGACGATCAAGATCACGCGGTGGTTCTCCCCGGAACTGGCCGGGAAAAATATCTGGCCCGCCGCACCCAATCCCGCCGGCCCCAACGATGCCTGGTATAATCCCGAAAAGCGTGATGGCACGTACTAGCCGTGGCGTCATGTCACGGAAATACCCGTACAATTTGAACGTTCCGCTTTCCTCTCACCCGGCCTTCGGTTTCCAGCTTGGTTGACGTCGTTGTAAAGAAACGTTAGGGACAACACACTAACTCCCATTCACAATCTAATGACTGCCTCGCCCCGCTTCATCCCTGCCGCGACATGGCGGGTATGCGTCGCCGCGCTGGCGTGCAGCTTTCTGTTAAGCGCGTGCGGGAGGAAACCTACGGAGAAAACCTCTTCGGCCGAGGCATCGCCACGCGGCGATGCGGCGGCGCAATCTTCCAACGCGGGCGCTCCCGCAAAGGCCGTTGAATCCACCGAAGTCCGGCAGGCGGTTGCGGATGCCGAGAAATCGTTGCGCGTCGGTTCTTATGACGAGGCAGCCGCCCGGTTGCTGAAGATGCGAATCAGCGGCGCGCAATTCTCCGCGAAAGACGCTGCCGCGTATCGAAATGCCTTGCAAGAGGCCTACAGCCGCGCGCTCGAGGCTGCCGGCAAAGGCGACCCGCGCGGCAAAGCCGCCGTTGAAATGATCCGCGCGACCCGGGGGCATTGACGGTGGAGAAGAACAGATAGAATTCCCGCTGTGGCAAGCACGCTGCTCTATCGGTTAATTTCGGACCAGTTGGCAGGAACGCCCGCGCCGTTCATTCATCCCGAGCGGCGCTTGAGCGCCGGCAGGTCCAGGAGCCCTGCGATCCTGCTCTGCTGCTTTCTTGGGATGGCAGCGGTTTTCTCGGTCCGATTGATTCCGATCGCGTCGGCGCAGAATGTTCCGCCCCCAATGGTGTCGTTTCTTCAGGCTCGCCGCGTTGTTTTTCTGGGCAACAGCATTACCTACAGCGGTGAGTACGTGGAGTTGCTCGAGACCTGTGTCCGAAGTCGGTTCCCGGAGTCGCGCGTCGAGTTCCTTGACCTCGGTTTGCCCAGTGAAACAGTCTCGGGCATGTCGGAGCCGGGGCACGCCGGCGGCGCGTTTCCACGGCCCGACCTGCACGAGCGGCTGGGGCGCGTGCTGGAAAAGACCAAGCCGGACTTGATCGTCGCCTGCTACGGGATGAACGACGGAATTTATTATCCGTTCAGCGATGAACGCTTTCAAAGATTCAAGGACGGCGTACGGCGCTTGCGCGAACGCGCTGCGGCAGCGGGCGCGAAGGTCATTCATGTCACGCCACCGACATTCGATCCGGTGCCGCTCAAGGGCCGCGCGCTGCCCGCCGGCCTTGCGGAATACCGATCGCCTTACCAGGGCTACAACGAAGTGCTCGACCGCTATTCGGAGTGGCTGCTGGCTCAACGCGCGCAGGGATGGGAAGTGGTCGATGCGCACGGTCCGATGAACCTTTTCCTCGCCGAGCACCGTCGCACCGATCCAAATTTCATGCTCGCCCGCGACGGTGTCCATGCAAATGTCCAGGGGCACTGGCTCATCGCCCGCGAAATCCTGCGTTACCTCGGCGCGCCGGATGAAATTGTTTCCAGCGACGACGCAGACGCATTGGTGCAGACGATTCCGCACGGAGCTGAAATTCTCAAGCTCGTCCAGCAACGCCAGCACTTGCTCAAGGATGCGTGGCTGACGTACGTCGGCCACGTGCGGCCCGGTATGAACAAAGGCAAACCGTTGACTGAAGCCGAACGCGAGGCCGGAGAGTTGGACCGGAAAATTCGCGCATTCGCGGAAGGAAAGAAAAACCGATGAGGAAGCCGCTGCCAAAGCGGGCGCGAAATACAACGTGAGCGCGAACGCCAATCCTGATCGTGTGCCGGGTCTTCACTCTCCCGGCCCTCCTCTTGAACCTCGTAGCAGCCGACGTGAGGAGGCTCACTCTTCAAATGCGGAGTGCGGAGTGCGGAACGCGGAATTGAGCCAGAGCCTCCTCACGTCGGCTGCTACGGTTCAGGACGAAAAACGAAACGTGGCTTTCTATGAACCGGGTGGGGCGAGACTCCGTCGAGCCCTAACTTTCTGTCGTTGGGAGATCAGGTCTCGACGGAGTCTCGCCCCACCGCAATTCTTACGACTGATCGAGACATCCGCGGCTTTCGTGTGTTCGCTCATTTGCTTCCATCCGTTGTGTCAGATGCACGCCGCCGCGCCGCTGCCCGCCGGTTACACGATCCCGATCGTCGATATCTCCAGCGAAACAAATCGACAGGTGATCGTGGATCGCGAGCCGGGCCAGTATCTGGGCCACCCCACCACCGTGCTGCTCGAAGATGGAAAGACGATTCTCGCCGTTTATCCCAAAGGCCACGGGCGCGGCGCGATTGTTCTGAAACGAAGCACAAACGGGGGCTTGACGTGGTCCGACCGTTTGTCCGTCCCGGAAAATTGGGCCACGTCACTGGAAACACCGACGATCCATCGCGTCGTGGATGCCCAAGGAAAGAAACGCCTCATCGTTTGGTCCGGCCTGTACCCGGCCCGACTCTCGGTATCTGAGGACGATGGCAACACCTGGACGCCACTCAAGCCCGTGGGCGACTGGGGCGGCATCGTCGTGATGGGCAGTGTCGAACTCCTGCGCGATCAGCCAGGACATTACCTGGGGCTGTTTCACGACGACGGACGTTTCTTCGCGAAATCGCCGAAGTTGACAAAACCGCCGGTGATGACCCTGTACCGGACCGAATCAAATGACGGCGGCCTTACCTGGAACAGTCCGCGAGCGCTTTTCGCCTCGAGCGAGATTCACCTGTGCGAGCCGGGTCTTGTCCGTTCGCCGGACGGCAAACAACTCGCCGTTTTGCTCCGTGAAAACCTGCGGCACCGGAACTCGCATGTGATTTTCTCGAACGATGAGGGACGCACATGGACCGCGCCGCGGGAATTGCCCGCCGCGCTCACCGGGGATCGCCACGCCGGGAGATATGCGCCCGATGGCCGGCTCTTCATTTCGTTGCGCGACACGACGCGCGAGTCCGCCACCAAAGGCGACTGGGCAGGTTGGGTCGGCACCTACGAAGACATCGCCGCCGCTCGCGAGGGCCAATACCGCGTGCGCATCATGCATAACACCAAAGACGCCGACTGCGCCTATCCGGGCGTTGAAGTGTTGCCGGATGGCACGTTTGTCACGACCACATATGGTCACTGGACAAAGGATGAGCCGCCCTACATCGTGAGTGTGCGGTTCAAACTGTCTGAACTCGATGCGAAGTTGAA
>QHPW01000394.1:3630-6719 GCA_003219675.1 Verrucomicrobiota bacterium | reverse complement strand
GCGGGTTTTGCCCAGGCCTACATTCAGGAGCAACACCCGGGAGCGCAGGCGATGTTCATGATTGGCTGTGGTGGCGATGCCAACCCGTATCCGCGCGGCACTATGAATCATGCGCGCGAACACGGCGCCGCCCTGGGCAAAGAGGTGTGCCGCGTTTTGGATGCGCCGTTGCGACGCGTCGGAGGCCCTTTGACCTGTGTGTTCGATCAAGCGAGCCTCCCATTGCAACAATTCTCCCGGGCGGAACTCGATAAAATGGCGACCACCGGACCGTCCTGGCAAACCGGGAACGCCAAAGCCTTGCTTGCCAAACTGGAACGCGGTGAAAAAATCGAGAGCGCTTATGATTGTCCCGTCGCCGTGTGGCAGTTCGGGACCAATCTGACGCTGGTCGCGTTATCCGGCGAGGTTGTCGTGGACTACGTGCCGCTGGTCGAGCAGGCGCGTGCTCAAAGAAGGCGGCTACGAATGCCGCGGCCTCTACACCACGGAGGGATTCTTCGCCCCCGCCGCGCAGGACGTGCTGGTGGCCAAAGTCCGTGACCTCGCTCAACGCGCCGGCCGCAAGCTGCCGGAATGAAATCTGTGCGAGTGGGAAATCGCGCACGAAAAGCGTGTCGCGGTGCCGATTTTTCACGGCGCCTTTTCGCTGATCAATGTTGACCGGCGCTTGCAGGCCGCGATGCCATCCATTTCTCGATCTCATCCGCTTCACGGGGCAGCCCGTCACTGAGGAACTTCGCGCCGCCCTCGGTCACAAGCACGTCGTCCTCGATGCGCACGCCCAGTTTCTCCTCGGGCAGGTAAATGCCCGGCTCGAGCGTGATCACCATGCCCGCGGCGAGCGGCTCGTGATACGCGCCGGCGTCGTGCACGTCCAACCCCACGAAATGCCCCAGCCCATGGATGAAATCATCGCCGTAACCCGCGTCCTCAATCACCTTGCGCGCGACGGCGTCCAGGTCCTCGAAATAAACGCCGGGCCGCACCTGCGCAAACGCCGCCTTTTGCGCCTGCAGCACCAGGCCGTAAATCCTGCGCTGGAGCGGCGTGAACTTCCCGTTGACCGGCAGCGTGCGCGTGATGTCCGCCGCGTAGTGCGCGAATTCCGCGGCCATGTCCATCAGAATCAGTTCCCCGTCCTGCATAATCCGCTCGCTCCTCGGATAATGAAGGATGGTCGAGTTCGGCCCCGAACCCACGATACTGGGATACGCCGGCCGCCGGGCGCCACGCGACTTCCACACCCGCTCGGCCTCGGCCTCCACGCGACCCTCGAACCCGCCCGGACGAATCTCCAATACCGCCGCCCGGAATCCTTCTTCGCTGATCCGCACGGCTCGTTGGATCAACGCGATTTCACCGGCCGAATGGCGCGAGCGCATTCGGGCCAGCGCGTACAGCAACGCGCGCGTGGAGACGCCCGCGAGTTTTGCCGAAATCTTCCCGTAGAATTCCAGGTCGACCGCCTTCTTTTCATCTTCGCTCCGCGGCCTGCTGATTTGCCACAGGACGGGCGAATGCGCCGCGAGATCCAGAACCAATCCGGTCAATCGGCCGGTGCGGAAGATTTTCGCGAAACCGTATTTCTTGCGAAGGGCCATGCTGATCGGGTCGCGTTCGCCGGTCCAGCGTTCTGCTTCCGGATCCCGGCTGGGCAGCAAGAGAAACTCGCGATAAGTCCGTTCCCGCGGCGCAAGCACCAGCACTGCGCCCGGCTCGCTGACGCCCGTGAGATAAAAAAAATCCGGGCTCTGTCGAAACCCGTCCCCGTCTTCCTCCCCTTCAGCGAAAATCACGGCAACCCCTTCGCCGATCTCTTTCATGAGCGCCTCCCGCCGCGCTCGATACACCGAGGGCTCTTCGGTCTGGCCCGGTTCAATGAGCCGTGGCAATGGCGGGTCTTTCGACGGGTAAATCTCGGCCGCCGGGGAGCTCCAGGGCGCGAACCCAAAGGCGAGCAGGATCGGAAAAGCGCGAATCAACGTTGAGGCTGGATCGGGTCTCATGACGAGTTGAAGGTTTTGTGTTGGTGCCGCTGATAACAGGTCTTCGCCGTCAGATCAAGTAGAGCCGGAAGACGGCAGTGTCTTAATTGCAAAATCCAAATTGTAGCGGCGCTCTATGCGAGCCGTTTTCGGCGGTCACAGACCGCACCTACAACCGGTCCGGCGATGACCTGTTTGCGTCCGACAGGCAAACCCTCTACGCTGACGGCATGAGTTCGATTCAGGTTTCGACGGACAAACTGGCGCAGCTTGAGCAGCGCATGAACGCGCTGGGCGTGCGCGACGGCGATCTGGAGGAGACCTTTGTGCGCTCAGGCGGCGCGGGCGGACAGAAAGTCAACAAGAGTTCCTCCTGCGTCATGCTGCTGCATCGGCCGACCGGGTTGCGTGTGAAATGCCAGACCACACGGCACCAGGCCTTGAATCGGTTCCTGGCGCGCCGGTTGTTGCTGGACAAGATCGAGCGGATGCAAAAGGGCTTCCTGGAGGCCGAACGGTCGCGCTTCAAAGAAACGGCTGCGCGCCGCAGACGCGCAGGATTAATTGCCAAACACTGCGAACACGCACGCCTCTTTCGCTGAATACTGCTTCCGTTGGGTTCAGTGAGGTCATTCGAAAGCTGTCGCGCCCATCCCACAGTCACAAAACGATTGTGATGGCCAAAGGGCTGATCGGGAAATACCTTATTCTATGTGTCGCATGTATGAACGCGACGCGCGGTCCGCAGCCGATGCGCAGTTCGTTGGGCATCAAAAGCTACGCATCGCGCCTGAATGAAACCGGCAAAGCACCGTCTCATACCGTAGCAGTAAATCAGCTGAAAAATGCGGAGGCCCTCCATGAAAAGAACTAAACACCCATCAGGCGCCGTCGGGTTGGTTTTGTGCAGCGCGCTGGCAGCAGCGCTCACCGGTTGCACAACCTACATCCAGGAGCGGCCTCCTCGAACAGTATATGCAACGCCGCCTCCGGAAACGACGACCGTTGTGACGCCCGCTCCCCCTCCCGTGGTGGTAGCGCCGGCCGAGCCCCCGGTCGTGATGATTGAGTCCGAGAGTGATTTTTATGAGCCGCTCAGCC
>QHPW01000394.1:0-3286 GCA_003219675.1 Verrucomicrobiota bacterium | reverse complement strand
CCCCAAAACAGTGATCGTCAATAACACCACTGTCATCAATCAAACGATCAACATCACCAAGGTCCAGGTGGTGAACAAGACCGTGATCAACGATGGCCCTCAGCCTGAGGTCATCGAAAGGAAGAGCGGGCGAAAAATCGAGGCGGTCCCGGTTCACGAACTGCGCCGCCATGAGGAAACGCTGGTCGCCGGCAGACAACGGAACATTCCAACGCCCACCGGGAGAAAGGATCGGCGTCCGGTGGTCGCCGAGTCTGCTCCTCCCGGGACGATTCCGCCTCGCGTGACGCCTCAAGTCGAGCCGCCTGCAACGGTTCCAGCCCGGTCGCAACCGACGGCAAAGAGAAACGAAATACGGGGAATTGGCCCGCCGGAGTCCCCGCTGAAGTCCGAGCCGCCCCGCGGTGACATACCCGCGCGCAATGAAGGGAGGCAGGAGATCAAACACGCACCGGAAGCAAGGCCTCCAGCTCATGCGCAAGACAAACCTCAAACCGGCAACCCGCCCGACGCCGACCGCCGGGCGCAACCGCCCGTCAGGAATGAAGTCCGCGGGGTTGGTGAGACGAACTCAAGATCCGCATTGCCCGGCTCAGAAAGACAGACTGGCCACGAACGACAACGCGAACTCGAACGGCAGAAGGACAGACCTGAGACGCGACAGACCGCCGCTCCCGGGAAGTCGCCGCAACTGCCAACCAACAGACCCGCTGCGAAACCGAAACCAACAGAAAAACCGGCTGCGAATGAACGAGGCGGCAGGAACGCGAAGAAAAAGGACGACAAGAAAAAGCCCGTGGATCAAGAATCTCCTCCGCAGCAACCGGCGGCTCCTCCGCGTTCACCTCCATAACCAGGTTGGGCACCCTCAGCAAAAGCGCCGTCTTTTCTTCGCCCGTGATTGGAAAGGAGCTTGCCTATCGCCTGCGGCGACTTAAGATCGGCGCCAGAATTTTACCGCGCTTGATCATTCGAAATCACCTTTCCTCGCAACAGTGCGGCTCGGGTTCTGGCGGCCGGTATGCATTCACGCTGATCGAGTTGCTCGTCGTCGTCGCCATCACCGCGATCCTGGCCGGTCTGTTGCTGCCGGTTCTTGCCGGGGCAAAAGAATCCGCCCGAAAAGTCGGCTGCTTGAACAACATTCGCCAGATCGGAATTGCGTCATCGGTTTATTCCCTGGACTCAAAGGGAAACTTTCCATCGTTCCGAAACTGGCTGTTTACCCGACCCGGCGATTTGACCAGCGGCCGACTATATCCTTACCTGAAGTCAAAACAGGTTTATCTGTGCCCGACAGACAAACTGGAGCTGGGCTCGAAACGACCGCCGACATCGCCAACGCCGACCTTTGGCAACAGCGGCCGCCGCCGGGATTACAGTTACGGGATGAATTGCGAGATTTGCCACGCCACCGACATTGCCGCGTTCCTGGAGCCGTCGCGGACGCTGTTGTTCATGGAAGGGAACCTCGGGACCAACGATTACACCGGCATGGTAGGGCCGGTCATGGTGTCTCAGGCTCTGGCCCTCCGGCATTCGAACCGCGGTCATCTGGTCATGGGGGATCTCAGCGTCTTGACCATGGATAAGAAGCATTACAACAACGTCCAGAGAACAAAACGGTTCTGGTTCCCGACCGACGACACCAGAGGTCCCGGCGGTGTGCCGTTTCCAAATTAAAATAAAGAAACCACAGATGAACACAGATGGACACAGATTCAGAATGAGCTTTTTATCTGTGTTCATCCGTGTCCATCTGTGGTGACATTTCTGAGCAGAGGGACAGTCCGATTCAGAAGTTAGCCGGAGATTTTTTCGTGACGAACGTTGGATTGCCGAACCAGAGCGTGGCTCACGCTTGTCGTTCGGGCATCGGTTTGACACCGCTGTGGATACAGCCTCTCTTAACAAGCAAGCGGTGGGTCACAATGCTGAACCTGGCGCTGCACCCGAATAGGGTACTTCAGGGCCTGGATTTCCTTTGATCCTCCACTTTGGTCCGGGCTTCGATCTCGTTGTCTTCCAAAATGACCTCGCCGGCTTGTTCTTCGATGCGAATGCCGACAGCTTGTTTACGCGCTTCGGGTGCGCGGGTGTCGCGGATGATGTTGTTTCTGAATACAAGCCCCCGGGTCTCCCCGCGCACGCGGATGCCGGCGGCATCACCCTTGTCACCGTTGTTTTCAATCAGATTATTTTCCAGGCGATTGCGGTGTCCGGCCATCCCCCCGGTTTCGTTGCGGAAGAAAACGCCGTCCTGATGATTGAATCGAACCTGGTTGTCTTCCAAAAGATTGTCGCTGTCCTTGTGGCCGATCGAGGAATGTTTTTCTCAAACAGCCCGTGCCGAACACGCCAGCAGAGATAGAGTCCGTCCTCGCCGTTGCGGCGGGCAACGCACTCGCGGAGCACAGGCCGTTGCGAGCCGCTCCCGGGGTGCAGGCCCAGCCCGGCGTTGTCCTCTCTCACGCAGTTCTGCACCAACACATCGTTGGACTGCTGGAAACTGATGCCGTCGCCGTGGTAATTCCGCACCACGCAATTCTCGATTACCGTGCCAAAGCCGCGATAGAGAAAAATGCCGCAGCCACGGCAGCCGTAGAGATAGACGTTCTCCTACTTGTTCCCCTCGACGATGAGGTCTTCCACGCGCGCGCCTTCGAGGTTGTAGCCGCTGACAACCGGGAAGACGGTCGCGGCCTGGGCCTTGTTGGCGACCATGCAATCGGCGTTCAGCGGCTGGTCGATGGAAAAGGTGTTGCTGTTTCGCCCGGTGATGCGCGCCACGGTAGTGTGAAAGCCTCCAGAGTTGCGGTCCCAGATAGCGACGCCGGCGCCAACCTTGAAGCCGTCAGCATTGGCGACCGTGATCTGCTCCTCGCCGTAATCGCCATCCAGCGCCAGCGCTGACGCAGCTGCTTTGGCTTTGCGCAGAATGGTCTTCCCTTTGGTCCCGCGCACGGTGACGAAGGAACGGAGATGCAGCGAGTCGTGCATCAGGAATTCGCCTTCGCCAATTTCCACCACGCCTCCGCCAAGACCGGCGACATAATCCACGGCCGCTTGCAACACTCGGTCATCCGCGCCGATGATGTTCGCGTCGCGCAGGCCGACCGTGACCCTGGGTTGCTCCTCCATTCTGGAATGCATGGCGCGCGGAAGCTGCTACTTCTCGGCCCGCGGCGAGAAATCCTGCCTCTCCGCCGCGGCAGCCTGGGAGACGGTCCACAAAAGGATGATGCTGAGAAAGCCGGATCGCGGTTGGGGTTGCGCCATATCCGGA
>QHPW01000393.1:949-2924 GCA_003219675.1 Verrucomicrobiota bacterium | reverse complement strand
ACGGCGGCCTGGTTACAGCGAAAGATATGGCCGGGTACCAGGCGCGCGAGGTGGAACCGCTGGAGTTGAAGTGGGGCAATTTCACCATCCGCACCGCTCCGTTGACTGCCGGCGGTTTGACGGTGCTCGAAGCCCTTTCGATTTTGCAAAGCCTCAGTTGGGACAAGCGGCCTTCGACTTCCGCCAGAACTCACGCCTTGATCGAGGCGCTTCGTGCGGCCTGGAACGACCGGTTGCAATTGCTGGGCGATCCGGACCAGGCGGCCATGCCCGTCGAGCGGCTGCTCTCCAAGGAATACGCCCGCAACCTGGCGGGAAAAATCGAAGCGGCGATCAAGGACCATAAACCTCTGCCCCTGAAAACCGAATCGCAGCAGCAGACCGGAACGGTTCATTTGAACAGCGCGGATCGCGCTGGGAACATGGTCGCACTGACGTTGACTCATGGGAACACTTTTGGCGCCTGTGTGACGGTGGAAGGACTGGGCCTCATTCTCGGCCACGGCATGTCGCGGTTCAATCCGCGGTCGGGACATCCGAATTCGCCCGGACCGGGCAAGCGGCCCTTGCACAATATGTGCCCAACCATAGTTCTCCGCGGCGGCAAAGCGATTCTTGCCCTTGGAGGCACGGGTGGGCGAATGATTCCAGACGCCGTATTTAGCGTTCTCGCGCGCTTCGTCGGCCTGGGGGCTTCCCTGGAAGACGCCATCGCTGCGCCACGGGCGCATACCGAGGGCAGTCTCGATCTGACCGTGGAACGCAATTGGCCCGCGGCCGACGTGGAGTTTTTGAGGGGGCTGGGGTACGTTCTGAAATTCGGCAACAGCGCCAATGTTCATGCCATTTCAGTCAACCCGCAAACCGGCGCGTGGCGCTCCGCCGCGCGTTAACCGGTCTCAGCGGCGGAACTGTGCGAGCACAGCTCTGAAGCTGATTCATGGTCATGTGAAACCTCCGGCTCTGTCTGAGGACTCGCGAATTTTGACAGTTTCGGCAAGGGTCCGAGGCGCTCTGCGAACGGCAAGCGCATTGCCCTCACCCTGGCCCTCTCCCACGGGGAGAGGGAACAGCCGGCGGCAGGTTTTCGGTTGTTCGGGAGGTCGTCGGGCAGACACCGCGCTGGGTTGTGCGGAAAGCCAGCGGAGGATTCTCCCTCTCCCCAAGGGAGAGGGCTGGGGTGAGGGGGAAGGTGATGCTCGCAGGTGCGAACCGCGTTGGCATTTCCCAAGAAGTCTGCGGATCGCCCGAGGGACCGTATGGCTTTGAGCCATTCATTCTTTCATCACTCCGGCTTTGCCGGAGGTTCGTTGACTAAAAGGGGGTGATCACCCGGTTGTCTTCGTCTTCCGACATTTCGTAACGGTAGTTCCACCGCGCCTTGCCGATCCATTCGACATGTCCGTCGGCAAAAACGACGTCGCCGCCCTCCTTGCCATGGCCGTCGAAAGGGTTCGGCCAGTTCTCCCGAGGCCAGCCTTGGGCCGCGTGCGGCTCCATCGCATCAATGATGATAAATGTGTCCGACACACTGACAATCATCTCACGGAAATTGACGTTCTGATGCTTATAGTTGAGGAGTGAGCGTTGGGTTTTTCGCGGATAACCGGCAGTCGCGCTCTTCCAGTTTCCAAACACCTCATAGCTGTGTCCGGGTTTCGGGCTGTTCCCGCCTCCTGGCGCGTTGTCGTCCAGGTCGGTCACGAACGTCATGATTCGGCCATTGTAGAGTGCCGTGTAAACATTTGTCTCGCGAATGAAGTTTCGGGTGCTGGGGCAGATAAAGCTGCGCAGCGCGCTGATGTAGCCGGGATAAAGCCAGTTCACATCATCGTCCGCCTGCTGTTCGTAGGGAGTGGCTTTTCGGCTGCCGGTCAGCCGCCCGTCGTCCTGGTCCTCCGCGAACATCTGGTTGCCCAGTCCCATTTGCTTGCAGTTGTTCAGGCAGGAAATCCTTTTGGCCCGTTCTTTTGCG
>QHPW01000393.1:0-786 GCA_003219675.1 Verrucomicrobiota bacterium | reverse complement strand
CAATCGGCGTGACCGGCAGGCAGTGGTACCGTTTGGTGGGGCGAGGTTTCCCATGAACCGCCAGGTAGGGCGGGCTGTGCCCAGCCCGCAGTCTTCCGCTCGGGATGCGAGTGCATCAACGAGTTAGGAAACCGGTTCAAGGCCAATTTGTCAGCGAATCATAGTTCGGCTTAAACCGACTTATGACTTATATCTGGCAAATCTGTTCATTAGGGTGGCATCGCTATGAGGAGCGGCGGGGGGCTTGACTCGCCGCCAGGGTGATCAGCGCCAGCAACCACCATTCAAAATCAGGGCGATCAACTTGCTCAAGCGGCGAACGTTTTATACAAATTCAGCCAGCGGCGGTGTCGTCTAAGCGATGCATACTCTTTTGCTGGATATCCGATTCGCTTTGCGGGTGCTGAGCAAGAGCCCCGGCTTCACCGCGGTGGCTGTGCTGACGCTCGCGCTGGGCATCGGCGCAACATCTGCGATCTTCAGTCTCGTCCAGGGAGTGTTGTTGACACCGCCTCCCTATCCCAAGCCAGAACGAGTCATTCTCATCTCGCCGGCCAGGACAGATGGCCAGCCCTACACGCAAGGTTGCGCTGCGGGCCAGTGGGTTGAATGGCAAAAGGCAACCAATTCGTTTGAGGCGGTGGCTGCCTATGAATACGGATCCCAATTCTTGATTCTTCCAGACGGCAGCGAGTCAGTTCGCGGGATGTTTGTCACCCCCGATTACTTCAAGGTGATCGGGGTCAAACCTGTGTTGGGGCGAGAGTTCGCGCAGTCTGATCTGGC
>QHPW01000090.1:5117-13919 GCA_003219675.1 Verrucomicrobiota bacterium | reverse complement strand
GGAAGTTTGCTTATCCCGACCGCGCCAAGGCTGCCCGGATGCGCGCCGAGTTCGGCGAAGATTTCGTCCGCGGTTGCGGCGCGGAATTGAGTTGTGCCCAGCACGCCGGCCACTTTCGCCTCGTTCAATGGGTGGTCGCCGCGCAGCAAAATCAAAATCAGTTTGCTTTCGACGAGGTAAACCAGCGTTTTGATCTGCCGGTCGGCAGGGACGTTGTAAGGCGGCATTGTCAGCGCCTCGATGGTCAGAACGCCCGGCGTCGCGAACTTTTCAAGTGCGGAGCGCGGAGTGCGGAGTGCGGAAGGAGATGCGACCCGGCTCGTTGCCTTCTCGATGTTGGCGGCGTAACCGCAGCTTTCACAGTAAACGACTTCGTTCTCGCCGGTCTCCGCCGGCACCATGAATTCGTGCGAGAATTTGCGGCCCATGACGCCAGGGTCCGCCTCGACCGGAAGCGTCTTCAGTCCGCAACGCTGAAAGATGCGGGTGTAGGCTTCATACATTTTGCGGTAGCTGGCCTGCGCCGCGTCATCGGTCACATCAAAGCTATAGGCGTCTTTCATTACGAATTCTTTGGCGCGCATCAGGCCGAAGCGCGGGCGGATTTCATCCCGAAACTTCGTTTGAATCTGGTAAAAATTCTTCGGCAACTGCCGGTATGAGCTGATTTCGCCGGCCACCAGAGTGGTGACGACCTCTTCGTGCGTCGGACCCAGCAGCCATTCGCGTTTGGCGCGGTCGTGCAACTTGAACAGCACGTCGCTGGCGGTCCGGTAACGGCCGCTTTTCTGCCAGATCTCCGGCGGCTGGAGCGCGGGCATCAGGACTTCCATCGCGCCCGCGCGGTCCATTTCTTCGCGCACGATTTGCTCCAGTTTGCGCAGCGCGCGCAGCCCGAGCGGCAAAAACGTGTAAAGGCCGCCGGTCAGCCTGCGGATGAGGCCGGCGCGCAACAGCAGTTTATGCGACGTGATTTCCGCGTCCGCCGGCGTTTCCTTCAGGGTCGGAATGAACGTTTGTGTCCAACGCATCGGGATTTGCGATTTACGATTTACGATTTACGCGCACATTTGCGTTCTGAAATCTCCCCATGAACCCGGTGGGGCGAGACTCCGTCGAGCCCTAACTGATTCCTGTGGCTGGGAGATCAGGGCTCGACGGAGTCTCGCCCCACCGTTCATGGTCCCAATGCGCGGTTGCAAAACCGTGGAGGCTCCCCATGAACCGGGTGCGGCGAGCGTCCTCGCGAGCCTTAATCCCTGTCTTTCGGAGATCAGAGCTCGATGAAGTCTCGCCCCACCGTTCATGGTCCCAATGCGCGGTTGCAAAACCGTGGAGGCTCCCCATGAACCGGGTGCGGCGAGCGTCCTCGCGAGCCTTAATCCCTGTCTTTCGGAGATCAGAGCTCGATGAAGTCTCGCCCCACCGTTCATGGCCCCAACTCAGGTCCAACTTTTGGAGATGCCCACTCCCCCTGAACCTCGCAGCAGCCGACGTGAGGAGGCTCCGATCAATTCCGGATTGCGGATTGCGGATTTCGGATTTTGAAAAATGAGCCTCCTCACGTCGGCTGCTACGGCTCAGGGGTTCCAACGCGCGCATTTTCATTTTAGGGAATTCTCTCCCTGATGCGTAAATCGTAAATCGTAAATTGGAAGTTATTTCACGGTATTGACCAGCGGGGCCAGTCCCTGGATTCGAACTTCGAGACGGTCGCCCGATTCAATCGGCCCCACGCCGCTCGGTGTGCCCGTGAGGATGACATCGCCGGGCAGCAGCGTCAGGTTCGTCGAGATGGCGCTGACGAGCTGGTAGCAGTCGAAGATGAGCTGGCTGGTGTTCGAGTTTTGCCGCAACTGGCCGTTTTGGAAGAGCTGGATCGTCAGATCGTGCGGGTCGATCTTGGTTTCCACGTACGGTCCCAACGGCGTGAAGGTGTCGAACGACTTGCAGCGGGCCCATTGGCTTTCGGAGTTCTGGATGGTGCGATCGCTGATGTCCTGCGCGGCGGTGTAACCGAAGATGTAGCGCGCGGCGGCCGCAGGCGTGACGTTGCGGATGCGCCGGCCAATGACGATAGCCAGTTCCGCCTCGAAATCAGTCCGGTGGCGCGGAAACGGGATTTCGATTTTGCCGCCGTCCGGCAGCAGGGACGTCGGCGCTTTCAACCAGAAAAGCGGTTCCTTGGGTATGGGCTTGCCTGACTCGCGCGCATGATCGGCGTAGTTCAGCCCCACGGCAATGATTTTGGAAGGCGCGACCGGGGTCAGCGTTTTCACGCCTTTCAATGAAACCGGCTTTTTTTCGTAGGAAGGAGAACCAAACACGTCTCCTTGCAATCGGAAAAGTTCTCCGTCCACTACTTTTGCGCAAAAAATCTCGTCGCCTTTCTGGAACCGCCCGATTGCTGCCATAGGTAACGCTCCTTGTAGCAAATTGAAATGGCGAATCGCAAGGCGAAAGTCGGTAAAGGTCGTAATTTGCAGCAAACCCACGTGAAAAACTCATGAATACTGCGCACTCGCCCTCACCCTGACCCTCTCGCCCAGGGAGGGGGAAACACCGTTGCGCGTCCCTTAAAAGTTCGGTTGCTTCTCCAGTGTCATCTATCGGCAGCCTTGATGAAACGTTTTTGTCGCGCCGGTGTCTTCTCTTGGGTAGGTTCACAGCGGATGAAAAATGTTTTTCAGGGTTGGTTGAGGCTGATTTGTCTGGTTGCGATTTTTCAGTGCGGTCCAGCGCTTCGGGTGCGCGCTGCCGATTCCCTGGTCTGGCGCGAGGACCAGAACCAGGTCGAGGCGGACATCGAGTCATGGCCCCTTTCCAAAGTGTTGGAGTCGATCTCCGCGGCGACGGACTGGCAAATTTACGTCGAGCCGGACACCGCGAATTGAACTTCGCCCTGCTCCCCCAAACCAACGGGCCCGCCCGGTTGTTCATCTACCGGGAGTCGGTTTACAACGCGACGCAACTGATCCAGGTCGCGAAAAGGCCGAAGCCGGAAACGCCCGACGGCAAACCCATCCCCAACGAACTGATCGTGAGGCTCAAACCCGGCGCGAAGGAAAGCATCGACGCGCTGGCAAAAAGGCTGGGAGCAAAAGTCGTCGGACGCCTCGACGGCTTCAACGCATACCTGCTGCAATTTGATGATGCCGCCGCCGCCCAGGCCGCCCGCAGTGAATTGGAGAACAACACCGACGTTGAGTCGGTCGAGAATAACTTTTCCGTGGCGGCTCCGGGCCAGTTGCAGCCTTTGGCGATGAGTTCGCCGTCGTCGCCTTCCTTCAAACTTGCCCCGCCAGGATCGTCGGACAAATTGATCGTCGCGCTGGTGGACACTCCGGTCCAATCAACGCGGGCACCGTGGGCAGATTATCTGGTGGAGGCCGTTTCGCTCGCCGGCGAAGCCAACCCTGACCCGAATCAAGTGACTCACGGCACCGCGATGATGGACACACTTTGGGACGCGCTCGGCAAGACGCTGAACGATCCAGCTTCCGCATCCCTGGGCTTTCTGTCCCTCGACGTTTATGGAAACAAGAGCACCACCACAATGTTCGACGTCGCCCGGGCCATCGTCGAGGCGGTCAACAAGGGGGCGCGGATCGTCAACCTCAGCCTGGGAGGCTACGGCGACAGCCCGCTTCTGGATAACGTCCTGGCTCAGGCTCGCGCGCAGGGCGTGTTGCTCGTCGCCGCCGCCGGAAACGACGGAGGCACCGCGCTCACGATTCCCGCCTCGAAACCGGAGGTCCTGGCCGTGACCTCCGGCAAACCGGATGGCACCATCGCCGGCTACGCCAATCACGGCGATTTCGTGGACCTGATCGCTCCGGGCGCCTCCGTCATTCTTTACAACCACCAGGCGTACCTGGTCACCGGAACCTCCACCGCCGCGGCGAACGCATCGGGAGCCGCCGCCGCTCTGTCGATCAACAATCACCAATCCCCCATCGAAGCCAGCGCGCAAATCCCAAAACTGCGCGGCTTTGCGCCGCCAAAAAGACCGTAAGCGGCGCATGAACCGCCTTGTTGCATTTCAGAAGTGGGAGCACGGCAATAAATTTTCCAATGAGGTGAGTGCCCCTTATCCGTAGCAGCCGACGTGAGGAGGCTCGTTTTTCAAAATCCGAAATCTGAAATCCGAAATCCGAAATTGATCGGAGTCTCCCCACGCCGGCTGCTACGAGGTTCCTGGGGATTGCGTGCTTTCTCATGCATTGGGACTAAGAACGGTGGGGCGAGACTCCGTCGAGCCCTGACCTCGATTGGAAAGGAATTAGGGCTCGACGGAGTCTCGCCCCACCCGGTTCATATGAGGAAGATGGCCCATCAATCCGCGGCTGTGCGCGTCAATTCAACCGCCACGTAACGCGCTTCTGGCACGATGAATTTTTTGACTTCAACTGAAACCGCTCTGGGGGCGAACTCGGCCAAAACCATCCCGGCGATGTCGGCCGCGAGTTTTTCGATCAATTTCCAACTGCGGCCCTCGCCAAACCCGAGCAGGCGCTGCGTCACCGCCGCGTAGTCGATGGTCCCGGTTAAATCGTCCGAAGCCATGGCACCGGTGAAATCGCGTGTCATTTCCACGCTGATGAGCAATCGCTGCGGTTGGGCGCGTTCCTCTTCCGGCACGCCCACGCGATAAAAAACCTCCAGGTCATGGATGACAATTTTGTCCATCTGCAGCCACAGCTCGAACCTCACCCCGCCTTCTGCCTCAACACCGTTTCGATAAGGATTCGCGTCGGCTGGTTCAGCTCCATCGTCAGCGCCCGGTCCATTGCGATCCAACGAAACTCCTGTGCCTCGTCGTTCAGCCGGACACGCGGCTGGCCGACGCAGCGGCAGGTGTAATTCAACAAAACAAAATGAGCGTCGCGATAAAATTCCTTGGAGTGAATGCAGTCCTGGACGAGAACAAAAGTGATCTCGTCGATGTCCAGGTCTGTCTCCTCTTTGATTTCGCGACGCAGGGCTTCACACGAGCTTTCGCCCGCCTTGATCTTGCCGCCAGGAATACCCCAGAGATGCGACCACTTTTGCGTGCGGACCATGAGGGCCTTGCCGGCGGCATCGAAAATCAAGGCGCCGACCGTCACCACAGGGGGTTCATCCCGCTGCGCGTCCCCTTTGATGCGCGGCGACACCAGCTCCAGATGGTTTCGCTCCAGCACCGCACGCAATTCGCCGAGGTGTTCCACAATCAGGTCCGGTCGGCTCGCCAGCAGTTGATCGAGCCGGTTGTAGCCCACGAATAAAGTTTCGTCCGGGTTGAGACCGTGCTTTTGCAGGAGTTCCAGAATCTTCGTCCGCTTGTCCCACACTTCGATATAGGGATGGTCCAGGAACCGGTCGAATCCAGTCGCCGCCGACTGAACGGCGAAATGGTCGCGGTGAATCGTGCTCAACAGGAACGTCCGCAAACCGCGCTCGCGGCAGAACCTCAGGAACTCGCGCGCGTGCGGCAGTTCACGGGCGAGGTGCTGGACTTCCTTGAAGTGACTGTGAAACCATTCTTCCAACTGCGGCAGCGAAACGTGCGGAACGTAGCGTTGGTAAAAATGCTTGAACGGGAGGCAAAACTCCGCCCGGAACTGGTCCAATGTCAGTTCGGCCACGCCGGCTTGTTTGAAAGCGTAATTGCTCGCCCGCCAGACGGCCGGCAAATCGTCCACCAGCGTCCCGGACCAGTCGAAAATGACGTTCCGAATCACGCGTTCAGTTTAGCCCCGGCAATGCGGCCGGCAACCCACAAACCGCCGCGCAACCGGGCGTTCTTTCCGGGCCAGCGCCCCTGAACGTAGCGCAGGTTTCCAACCTGCTGACTTGAGCCGTCCGGGAGAGGGCGAAGGGCGAAAGGGATTGCCTGAGCAAAGCGAAGGCAAGGCCCGCAGGGCCAAACAAGCGGGAGCGAGTGAGCCAGTCGCCGATTTCCAATCGGCAGAGCGCCCGCAGTTGCGAGGCTTTGGGGGCGACGAAGCTTCTGCGGGTTGGAAACCCGCGATACGGCAGATTTGGAAATCTGTATAGCTTGTCCGGCGCGGTCGCCACGCTAAAGGTACGATGCCGCCCTCTGCGGCAACCAGCCGCCGCTATGGTTTCTCAATCCGGTAAAAGATGATCGGGTTGCTCAGACTCAGCCCGCCCACGAAATAGAATGAACCCGTCGGCGTGTAGGAAAGCAAAGGCGACCAGGAAATGACGCCCGCCAGATTGGTCGTGTATTGCAACCGGTATCCGACTCCGGCCTGGCCAAACAGCGTCAGCGAACCGATTCGATTCGTGGGTGCGTGGGCGTCGATGAAAGGCGGATTGGCGATGAATTCGTAAGCGCGGAAGAACACGTCCGGCCCGTTCGGATCCACATTTTCAATCACCTGGAACAGGTTGGTCAGCGGCACGCGGACCCAATTCGTCCAGTTGTTCGCGCCGGACAGATCGCCCGAATATTCCAACTGATAACTTGAGCCGGGTTTGCCGTAGAGGACCAGGTTGCGAGTCCCCTCGGCGGTCAGCTGCGCTTCGAGCAACGGCTCGTTGCCAATCACCACCACGCGACCGCCATTGACGAAGACGTTCGTCAGCGCCGCGGCGCCGGCCTCGGTTGCCTGGATGTTGGTCGGCTGCAGGAAGACGAAGGCCGAGGTCTGGTTTGATAGAGCGATGAAGTTCAGATCCGCCAGCTTCATCTGGCCCTGAAATGCGGCCGTTGTGCTGCCGAACGCAATCTGAATGCGGTTCGAGGAAACCGCCTGGACCGACGCCAGACCGACTTGAGGCCCGGCCCCGGAGAGCGTGAAGGCGGACAGCCGGTTCGTGTCCACATCGAGCGCGAACGCCAGATTCGTCAGGCCCGCGCTGGCAAAGACCGTGATGGGCACGCTGCCGCTTTGACCGGTGCGAACAAGGTTGGTCCCGACGGTCAGCACCGAGTAATCGCTTACGATCACCGTGAAGCTTTGCGTCGCGCTCAACGAGGGTGTGCCATCGTCGGTCACACGCACCGTGATGAGATTGGTGCCGGGCGCCTGGGCGCGCGTCGGTTTCCAGGTGAACAGGCCGTTGGTCGGAACGATGGCCGCTCCGGCGGGCGCGCCCGGATCGAGGCTGAAGGTCAACGTTTGGGGCGGCACATCGGTGTCCGTCACCGAGATGATGACCGACAGCAGTTGCTCGGGGGCAATGGTCTTGTTCGGGATCGGCGCGATGACCGGCGGTGTGTTCGATCCTACCCGCCAGGATTCGGTCACGGAACCAATGCCCGCGTTGCCGGCGGTGTCCTGAACGCCGTCAAACCGGCCAGGCCGCCGAGCCGGTAGGTGGTGCCCGAAACGTACAGCAGACTGACGCCGGCATTGATCAGGTTCGCGCCGTTGTCCCGCGTCAACGAGAAATCTCCGCGGTCGAACGTCGTCTCGTTGATCGGCTCGGAAAAGATAACGTCCACGGAGCTGACCGGCGTGGCGCGCGGATCGGGCGTCACCGCCGCGAGTGTGGCGGTTGGAGCCGTCAAATCAACGAATACATCAAAGAATTTGTCGGGCGACACGTTCGCGGCGGCGTCCACGGCATTGAATCGGACGTGATGCGCGCCGCTGGCCGCGAACGTCACGGTCTTGCCGAAGTTGGTGCCGGTGATCGTGGCGACGCCCAGATCGGTCAGCGTAGTCTCGTCAAACAAGCGCACGGTCAGATTTGTTTCCCCGACCGTGCCAGTGAAGGTGAGCGTCGGGACGCTGGTGCGGCCATCGGCCGTCGACACACCCAGGTCGGGCGACATCACCACATTCGTCGGCGCGGCGGGTTTGCCGGTTTCCATCACCCACGTCTCCGCCACCGACCCGGATCCGGTGTTGCCGGCCGCATCCATGATAGCGACCGCGCTGACGGTAAATGTGTAAGTCCCCTGGTTGCCGACGACCCAGTTGAAGTTGCTGATGCGATAGACCGTATCGCTGACACGGTTCACCTTCACGTCGCTGGTGATCAGGTCTGGGCCGCCGTCGCGCGTCAGTGTCACGTCATGGTAATCGAACGTCGCCGGGTTGATCGGCTCGGTGAACGTCACGTCGAGGGACTGCACCACGATATTTCGCGGGTTCGTCGCCAGAGTCTCGATCCCGACGAAGATCGGTCCGGGACAACGAACTGATTCCGGCGTTGCCATCGGTGTCCTGAATGCCGGTGGCATCGACGCTCAAAGTGTAGTTGCCATCGGGCGCCGTGAGTGTCGCCAGTCCTCCGAGGCGGAAGGTGGTGGGCGACAGTTGCGCCATCGTCACTGCGCTGGTGATGAGGTTCGGCCCGCCGCCACGGGTGAGAGCGAGATCGTTGTAATCGAACGTCGCCGGGTTGACCGCCTTCGAGAAGACCACGTCCACGGTCGTCACCGGCGTGTTGCGCGGGTCCGGAGAAACTTTGCCGACGCCGACGATGACCGGCACGGAAGTGCCCTTGGCCCATGAGACCGAGCCGGAGTTGCTGGCGTTGTTGCCGCCGAAGTCCTGGATGCCGGCACCGTTGACCGTCAGCGCGTAATTGCCATCCGCGCCGCTCAGACCGGCCAACCCGCTGATGCGATACAGGTTGCTGGTGATCTGGCTGACAGTCACCGCGCTGGTGACTAGATTGGTCCCGCCATTCAATGTGAGCGAGACGTCGTGGTAATCGAAGGTCGAGAGATCAATCTGCTCGGAGAAAACCACATCGACTTCCGAAACCGGCGCGGTCTGCGCCGGAATCAACGTTTCGCCCACGCCGGTGATGGTGGGAGCCACCGAATCGTTGACACGA
>QHPW01000090.1:1755-4920 GCA_003219675.1 Verrucomicrobiota bacterium | reverse complement strand
GGCGCGACCGAGCCGTCGCTCAAGTAGAGCGTGTCCGGGAGGTTGTCCGCGTCCGGCACGTCGTTGACGAGGAAGTCGGACAGCCCGTCGTCCCCCGGATGGTCCGCGCGCACGGCATGAATCAGTTCGTGGATTTCCACGCTGTCGATGAGCGACACGCGTTTGTCGCCGAGGTCGTCGGTATTCTCGAACGTCGCGCTGTAATCGATGAACTTGCCTTGCAGCGAGGAGGTCATCAACCACGTCGCCACCTGCGAACGGCCGGCGCCGATGCGACCGAGGTTGGCGGTGAGCGAGGGCGTGATGGGCTGGCTGCCGACCTGAGTGCCGATGATCTTGAAGTCGATCAACAGGCCCTTCTTGTTCTCGATGATCTTCGGCTGCGCCGAGGTGATGCTGAAGTTGATGGCGTCGCCTTTGCCGGTGTTCTTGACAATCAAGCCAAGCGCGAACGGTTCGGACGGCTCGACTTCATCGGTGAACGGATCGTCGGCAAAAACGTCGCGCTGTTGGAAATATTGCAGCTGTAGAATCGGGTCGGGAAACACCGTGATCGTGTCCGGCATCAGCGGCACTTCCACGGCGTTGGTGCCGGCGGTGTACTTGAGCGTGCCGCCAATGTGGTAAACCGCCGGACCGTCCGGCGCGGCGTCATGCGTGGGGATGAAGGTATATTTTGCCGTGCCCGTGGACGACACGCCGAGGGTCCCGGTGCCATCGACCGCTGTCAGCCCGCTCAAATCGGGTCCGCGAGTCACGAACTTGTCGTTGGCGGGTTGCTGCAGATCGTCGCGAATGTCGAGCGTCAATTGCACTCCGGTCAACGGCGTGTCGGAGCTTTCATTGTCGATGTCGAGTGTGCCGAGGAACGCGGCGCGCGTGATGACCGCCTCCTGCTCGATCCTGATCCGGACCCGGGCGCAGACTCCACCGGGGCGGGTTGCGCCCGCCTTGTGCGCGCCCGATTTCGCGAGCGAAGGACGGGTGCCGCTCGAATTGGCGCTGACCGGATGCAGGCCGGGTTCGCAATCCGCGCCCTCATAATCCCAACTAATCGGCGCGCCGATCGCGCTGCCCGGCGAACTGCCTGGGGTTCCCACGGCCGACGGCAATGAGGGTGTCCAGGGAGTTCCCGAAACCGGCGAGCTGGAGCCGGGGAGCGAGGGCAACGACGGGCACCAGCAGTTGCCGAACCCGGAGGCGCCGCCGGCCGCGGTGCCAAAGTCTTTGATGGCGATCCCACAAGCGGCCTTCAAGGCTGCCAGGGCGCATTCGTCTTTGACGCCGGAACAGACGGCGATGATTTCCGCGATGTCGCAGAGGCAGCTTGCGGGCAGGTTGCCCAGATCACGAACCGCCCCGCCGCCTTTCTTGATGAAATTTTTCGCGTTGCCCTTCAATTGATCCAGTTTGCTCTCCAGGAAATCTTCGATCTCTTTGCCGCAATCGCGCTCGACGCAGGTGAATTCCAATTCCGCGTTCAAGCCGTGCCAGCGACGGTCCGGTCCGCAAATCCACGACCACTTCACCTCCATCTTCGGAATCGGGTCGCAGCCGGTAAAGGTCTTGCCGGTGCTCGACTTGCCGAGCGGACGGCCGCTGGGCCGAGACAGGCGCGTGGCCGGCAGAAACGGAGCGGTGTTCTTCGCGCGCACCAGCACGGGGACCGTCATACTGCTCCTGGCCGGAAACACATCGATGGTCTTGATCAACGGAATGATTTCAAAGTCCGGGTGTTCGGGGACGTTGATCTGCACCTGTTCCGCCGCGATCAGACCGTGGTTGGTGAGACGAATCTCGATCTGGCTGTCCTCGCCGCGAATCACGAACGGCATAATGCGAGGGTTGTCGATGGTCACGACCGGAATCGGCACTTCCGTCTCGAACACCGATTCCAGCACGATCTGGTAGTGGTCCTGAATCTCGGTCGGCACGACCGTCCAGTGATAACTGACCGTCTGCCGGTCGATGAACACCTGCTTTTCCGTGGTGACACCCGCGGTAATCGTCACCGGCGAGGCGTAGGTGCTGTGTTTGTCGGCTGTGACGCGCAGTTGGTAACTGCCTTCAAAAATGTTTGCCAATGTCAATGTTCCGTTCGTGTCGGTGCTGCCGCCGGCGACCAGCGCGCCGGTGTAGGGGTCCTCCAGCCTCACGGTCGCGCCGGCCACCTTCGGCGCGCCGGCCACGTAATAGGTGTAATCGTCACTGACCTCGATATGGAAGTCGCCCACCGCGTCTGAAATCGCCCGGAAACGGAACGGGACGCTCAAGTTGCCATAGGGCGCGGCGAGCACGATATCGCCCTGATACAGATTCAACGGAAGGTCCGACGCCGGAGTCAACGCCACAATCACCTTGGTGGATTGACCGGGCACAATGGAGGGCACGTTCGAGCTTGTGATCAGCGACAGCCAGGGTTCGGGCGGCAATTGGACCTGGATCGGTCCGGAAGCGGCGCCCCCGATATTGCCCACCTCGAACTCGACAATTTTCTGCGCGCCGCGGGTCATGCCGGTTTCGAGGAAACCGGGGCTGGCCGCCAGGGTTGCCGTCTGCGGGGCGAGATTGATTTTCAGGGGCAGGTACGCAACCGCGCCTTCCGCGCTCGTCAGCTTGAGCCGCGCGCTGACCAGTTGCGCTCCGGTGACGGGTCCGCCATTGAGGGTGTACGAGACCTGCACCGCGTCCGAAGCCGCCAGCGTGTTGGTCACGGTCACGTCAATGGTCACCGCGCCGAGAATGCCCTCCACCGCCGCGGTGAGATTGCTCAAGGGCAGATCGCCGAGGTTGTCCAACTCCGCGGAGACTGTCAGCGGGATGTTCGGGAAGATGCGATAGGACGCCTCGTAATCCTTGAAGCGCATGCCGTAGATGTTGATCTGGTCCTGGAATGTGTCTTCAAGGACCCCCGGATGGTCGGCGCCGACGCGGCACAGGCCCGCTTCGCTCGGCAAGGGCTGGAAGACGGTCTGGAAATCGCCGTTCGCATCCGTCGTGGCGCTCAACACGCGATGAATGTTTTTTACCATGACCCGCACGGTCACGGGGACGAACGGCGCCGGGGAGTTGTCGGCGGTCATGTATGCGTGGCCGTGCAGTGGAATCGGCGTGCCGGCGGTTGTCGAGTCGATGTCCGCCGCCACGGTCGCGCGATACGCCGGC
>QHPW01000090.1:0-1717 GCA_003219675.1 Verrucomicrobiota bacterium | reverse complement strand
TCCGCCGGGTTCCCCGGCAAATTGAACGTGGCCGAACGGTTGTAGGAGTCGCTCAATACCAGGCCGCCGGTGTGCGTGTATTGGCCGATCAGAATCGGGTCCGAGCCGCTCGGGGAGCGCGACAGATAAATCCGGTCAACCCACGAGCCGGTTGCGTCGGCGAGGCCGTTGTTGCTGATGGTCCAGCCGCCGATCAACGCGCCGCCGGTCAGGCCATTCGTCGGAAAAGAAATGCCGGCCACGCGCAGGTCTGGAAGATCGATATCGCTGACGTTCAACGACGCCACACCGCTGGTGTAACCGGTCGCCGACGCGGTGATGGCCACTCGTTTCGTTCCATCCGGCACGTTGTCGGTGACGCCGCTAATGGTGAACTGAACGGAAGCCTGGCCGATTGGAATCGTTACGCCCGCCGGAACCGTCGCTTCCCCGGTGTTGCCGCTGCTCAGCGTCACGGGGAGGGCATTGGTCGCCGGCGTGTTGCGCGTGACAACGGCGGCGGCGCTGCCCGTCTCTGAAATGACGTCCGCAGAAATGGCGACGCTCAAGGCGGGCCCGTCGTCGTCCAGCACCGTCAACACCGCCCTGGCCACGGCGCTGTAAATCGGGTTCTGATAGAGCGCGTCGGTCGGATAAGCATCGATCTCCGTCTGACGCGCGCCATTGACCAGGCCGTCGTTTACGGTGCCGACCGGGAAGGTCGTTGAAGCCTGGCCGGCGGGAATGGTCACCGAAAACGGCACCGTGATCAATCCGCTGTTGGTGCTGTTCACGATCACGCGGAGGTCGTAAGCCGCCACCGGATTGCGTGTGACCGTCGCCAATGTGGCGGGGTTGGGCGCGCCTTCGGACACGACCGGATCAGCAAGGGTGAGCGTGAGTGTGGGAGTGTCGTCATCGAGAATATCCAAAGCGGCCGTGCCGCTTTGGTAACCGGGCGCCGCCGCATTGATCCCGATGTGCGCGGTTGCGTTGGGCAGAGTGTTGTCAAGAATGCTGATAACAAAGGCCGCCGAACGGCTGCCCGCGGGAATCGTCACCGACGCCGGAACCGTCAGGCGGTTGGCATCGCCGCTCGTCAGGTTCACGACCAAAGCGCTGTTGGTGTCGGTATTGCGCGTGACGGAACCGGTGGCCGCGTTGGCGCCAGCGCTTTCCAGTACCGAGTTGGTCGCAATCTGAACGATTAACAACGGTGTGTCGTTATCGGTCACCGTGAGGGGCTGCGTCACCGGATTAAAGCCGGCGGCCGAGGCGGAGATGAGCACCGTCTGGTTGCCCTCAACCACGGTATTGTCCACCGCGTTGACGCCGAACGAAGCGGAATATTGGCCTGCCGGAAGGGTCACCAGAGCAGGCACCACGACTCTGTTCGTGTCGCCGCTGGTCAACGCAACCTGGAGGCTGGCGCCGGGATCGGTGTTTCGCGTGATCGTGCCGAGGGCCGCCGGGTTCCCCGCGCTTTCATCGAATGTGTCGCGCGAGAACGCCAGCGTCAGAGCGGCGGGGAGATGGATCGGCTGCGATGCCGCCAGGACGTTGTTCGCCTTATCGAGCTCGAAGATGTCGTTGCCGGCGTCGGTCTTGAGGACGATCCATTTGTCGCCTGTGCCGAAGACAGGCAGTGTCACCGATTGAGTATTGGTCACCGACTGTCCGGGAGGAATCGCGCCGGAGAATGTGAAACTTTGGAGCAACTGATCGTTGCCGATGATGG
>QHPW01000391.1 GCA_003219675.1 Verrucomicrobiota bacterium | reverse complement strand
TCCACCGGCTGTTCCACCAGGCAGATCAGCGAGGCGTCCCGACGCGGGTCGGAACAGATGTTGCAGGGCTGCGCTTCTGTGAGCGCGCCGCAGGTCCGGCAGGTTTGAATCCGTTCTCGAGCGACAAGGATCGCCTGCGCCAGTTGCCGGACCGACTCGGCCTCGGTCTGCACCAGATGAAGCGCGATTCGCTCGGCCGAGCGCGGACCGATGCCAGGCAATCTGTTCAAGGCGCGGATGAGGGCGCAGACGGGTTCGGGAAGCGAGGCCATCGGTCGGGTCACACCGTTGAACCGTCAAGCGGTCAAATCGCTGATTTGCGTCATGAGCCGGCGGCGTCATGACGGTTCAACGCTTTAACGCCAGATGCCTTAACGAAGCGCGTCACATCATTCCCGGCAGGTTGAGGCCCGAGGTTACCTTTCCCATCTCCGCGGTGGAGATTTCCTTGGCCTGGCTCAAGGCATTGTTGGCGGCCGTGAGAATCAGGTCTTCGAGCAACTGGGCGTCGCCCGGATTGATCGCTTGCGGGTCTATTTTGATCGAGGCTACGGTGCCATCGCATTTCGCCACGACTTTGACCGCGCCGCCGCCGCTGGTGGCTTCCACGGTGCGGGCGGCGAGTTGCGCCTGGACTTCCTCCATCTGCCGCTGAACGCGCGCGGCCTGCTTCATGAGTTTGCCGATGCCGGACATGCTGAAACTGGATGGTTGAGAGTTGAATGTCGATGGTCAAGCGCGGACTTCCACGATCTGGCCTTTGAAAATTTCGAGCGCCTTCTGAATCAACGGGTCGTTCCTGAAGTCATCCTTCTTGAACGGAACCGGTTCAGGTTTCGACTCGTCCTGTGGCGGATTCGCCTTTTCTTCGGCGGCGTTGGCCTCGGCAGGGGCCGGTGTGTCCGGCGCCGGCAGCGAAGCGGGTCCAACCGCGGTCCGCGGAGGGCGAGCGCGATCCGCAGGCGTTTCCGCCTTCACAAATTTCACCTGCGCATCGGCAAAACCGAACTCGATCAATTTGGTTTGAATGAGCGTGCGGTTTTTCGCGTTGTCCACGAGTTCCAGATGATCGCCGAATTCGGGATCGAAACCGATGGTCAAAACATTCCGGTTGAATGAAACCGGATGCGCCTCCAGCAGGTAGCTGCGAGTGAACGGGCTGGCGCGGCCAACCGCTTCGACCGCCTTGTTCCAGAGCTGTTCCAGGTCCGACCGCGCCGGCGCATCTGCGGCCGGCGAAGCCGTCGCACTTCCGGATTCAGACGCCGGGAGTTGCGGTGAGACTGCGCCCCGATTCGCCGCGCGGATCGGCGGCGGCCCATGCGGCGGCGGCGCGGGCGCGGGCATCGGGATGGAAACGACTTCGAGAGCGCCCTCCGCACGCAATCGCTGAAGCTGTTTGAGCACCGCGTCGATACTTGTGGCATTGCGCGCCTCGACGGCTTTCAGAAGCGCGACTTCGATAAGGATTTTCTTCGACGCCGCGTCGCGCAGGCGGGTTTCGCAATCGGTCAGGACCTCCATGATGCGGGTGAGGACTTCGGAACGGGCGCTCCCGGCTTGTTCGGCGAGCGACGCCGCCTCGGCTTCAGAAACTTCAAGCAGGCTCAGGTCACCCTTCGAAACCTGATAAATCAAAAGATTGCGATAATGGCTGAGCATGTCCGACAGCAGACGACCCGGGTCTTTGCCGTGCCTTGCCAGTTCGTTCAATGCACGCAAGGCCGTCTCGATTTCGCCTGCCAAAACCGCGCGGGACAGATCCAGAATCTGGCTCTGAGCCGCCAGGCCGAACATCGAAAGCACGTCGCTCTCCACGATTTGTTCGCCGCAGAAGCTGATGAGTTGGTCAAGAGTGGACTCGGCATCCCGCATTCCGCCGTCGGCGCCACGGGCGATAGCGTACAGAGCGGCTTCGTCAATCCTCACCTTTTCCTGCTTCGCGATCTGAGCCAGGTGCCTGACGATGAGCGCGGCCGGAATTCGTCGCAGGTCGAAGCGTTGGCAGCGTGAAAGGATCGTCGGCAGCACTTTCTCCGGTTCGGTGGTGGCAAACATGAACTTCACGTGCGCGGGCGGTTCTTCGAGCGTCTTGAGGAGCGCGCTGAATGCCTCCCGGGTCAGCATGTGCACCTCGTCGATGATGTAGATCTTGAACTTCGACGAGGCTGGCGCGTATTTCACGGTGTCGCGCAGCTCGCGGATTTCTTCGATCCCGCGATTGCTCGCGCCGTCGATTTCAATCACGTCCAGCGAGCGGCCTTCGGCGATTTCACGACAACGCGGATCGTCGTCGGTAAAATCCACCTTGGGGCCGCCGGTGCAGTTGAGGCACTTGGCAAAGATGCGGGCGATGGTGGTTTTGCCGGTGCCGCGCGGGCCGCAGAACAGGTAGGCGTGGGCGGTCCGGTTTTGCCGGATGGCGTTGGAGAGGGTCTGGGTGACGTGGTCCTGGCCGACCACATCGTTGAACCGCTGCGGCCGATACTTTCGCGCTATGACTTGATAGGACACTTATGATTTACGATTTACGATTTACGATTTACGCGCCGATTGGTTCTTTGCCATCAATTGTAGATCGTAAATCATAAATCGTAAATGGAATGCCAGGGTAACCACGGCGGATGCAGAGCAAACTGCCGTTGCTGCCTTCCGGCCCTGGCGGGGTTCGTAAGTCCGCATTCCATGGGCCCTGGCAAATCGTTCCTGAAAATTAAACCGCGGGTTCCGGTGACGGCAAGAATTAAGTGGCCGCAAATTGCGCTTGTCTTTGGCCGACAAACCGGTTACTCCTCAAGCGACCCAACGACAGGATGGTTTCGAAATTCAGTTTCAACTCAGCGGCGTGACTCCAGCCATGGAAGTTAAAATCCAGTGTTCCTGCGGGACCAGGTATAAATTCGACGTTGAGCCGATCGATGGCAGGATGCCCGGCCCCGTGAGCTGCCCGACTTGCGGTGTGGACGGCACGCCGGCGGCGAATGCGATCATTCAACAATCGTTGAACAGCCAGGCGACGGCTTTGGGCGCCGTCGGGGTCCGGCCGACAGGGGCGGAGAGACCCCGCATTCGGCTCAACCTTCCGGCGCCTTCGGCGGCTGCGCCTGCAGTTGCGGCGCCTCAATCTCAACCCGCCATTGCTCCGCCGGGTCGTGCGCCGATGATGGCCTCTGCTCAGACCCCCGCTCACGCGACGAAAGGACCCAGCGTGTTCTTCGGCATCGTCGGGGCCGTGGTTGGCGGATTTCTCGGCATGTTGGGATGGTACTTCCTCATCAAGGCGACCGGCTATGAAATCGGGTATGCCGCATGGGGCGTTGGAGTGTTGGTCGGTATCGGCGCCAGGATTCCGGGACACAGCGGAAACACGATCCTTGGCGTTTGCGCCGGTGCCTGCGCGTTGATCGCGATCATCGGGGGTCAGTTTCTGGCGGCGAAAAGCACGGTCAACGAAATCTTCGAGCAGGGAGCGAAACAAGCGTATGAAACGCAGTTGACCTACGCGAAGGAGGCTGCCCAGGCAGTCCCGACCGGCTCCGACGGGGAGATCAAAGCGTTTTTGGCCAAAGAATCCGCTAAAGACGGCGGGAGCGCGGATCCGAATCAGATATCGGCCGAAACGATCAAGGAATTTCGGGAGAAGGAGTTGCCCAGGCTGAGGGACTTTGCGAGCGGCAAGCGTGGAAAGCAGGACTTCGATAAACGAATGAAGGAAGTCAAAGAATCGTTGGTCGGTGACCTGCTTGTTCTCAAGGAGAGCCTGAGCCTGTTTACCTTGCTTTGGATTTTCCTCGGCATCGGCAGCGCTTACAAAATCGCTTCGGGAGGATCGGATTAGCGTGCCAGGAACCGTCCCTGCCGAGGCCTGAACCGGCCGCTTCGAGGCGCGTTTGTCGGGAGGCTGCGGCGCCGGTTCGGCGCGCCAGCTTGTGGATTGTCGGCCGCCCACCGCTGGTGCGGCGCCGACGTCCTGCCTGGAAAATCTTGCTTCCTTTTTCCCCTGCGATTTCTAAAGTCTCCGCCGCTTAATCGAACATCATCATTTATGGCCGAAGACAAGTCCGTGGTTAAACAGGTCCAGGCGCCGCCCCTGGCTCCGTTGAATATCAAAACCCGACTCGCCCCCACACCGCGTCGCCTCCCGAAATATTTCGTCAAAGTCAAAAACGCCGCCGGGCAGGAGGTGATTCTGGGCGATCCGCGCGCGACTCGGGCGCTGGTGGCATTGATGGACGTGCACGCGGTCAATGGCGGCGCAGCCTGTCACTGGGGTGGACCGGCCGCTTTCGCAGAAATCATGGCGGCGATTCACGGGATCATGTTTTCCGTCCAGGGCCGCGAGTGGCATGAAGCGTTCAACTTCGTCAACGATGCGGGCCACACAGAAAACGGCATCTACGCGCTGCGCGCCAACTATGGATTTGACGGGATGAGGTTTGAAGACCTCAAAGCCTTTCGCAGCATCCAAAGCAAACTGACCGGCCACGGCGAATCGCATCTGAATCCGCAAGGCGTTCTTCTCAGCAACGGCCCGCTCGGTTCCGCCCTGCCCCAGTCCCAGGGGCTGGCCATCGCGGACAAAGTCGCCGGGCGCGATCGCGTGACGATTTGCACTGTCAGCGACGGCGCGTCGATGGAGGGCTATATGCTGGTTATTTCGGACAACGACACAAAACTGTCCGGCCGCATAACCAAAGACGCCTTCTCGATGGAGCTGACGTTCGCGGCCATGGGCGCGCTGGGCTGGAACGTGATCACCGTCGCCAACGGCCACGATCTGCAGGCCGTTTTTCCCGCAGTCGAGCGGGGAATCGCGGCGGCGATGGCCGATCCGACAAAGCCGGTCTGCCTGTTGGCGAAAACGATCAAGGGTTACGGGATCAAGGACACCGAGGCGAATGCGACGGGAGGCCACGGTTTTCCGTTGGCCAACGGCGAAAAGATCGTTGACTGGATCATCGAGATTTACAACGGGCACCAGCCGCCGGAGGAATTTTTGAATTGGGCAAAGGCCCTGCGGCTGGATTGGGAACAGAAGGAAGCGGCCAGAACCGCCAAAGCCGCCGCAGGCGCGGCGCCGGCGGCGGCGGTGAAAAAGGATAAAATACAAACCGGCCTGGCCAAGGCAGCGGTTCGCGCGGCGCAGGAAGGGTTGCCGGTTTATTCCATTTCCGCCGACGTGCAAGGGTCCACCGGCATCAGCCTGTTTCAGAAGAGCCTGCCGGATCGATTCATCGAAGTCGGCATCGCCGAGGCAAACATGGTCAGCACCGGCGCGGGTTTTGCCAAAGCGGGATTCATCCCGATCGTGGACACGTTCGGACAGTTCGGGGTCACCAAAGGAAATCTGCCGCTCACGATGGCGGCATTGTCGCAGGCGCCCGTCATTGCGATGTTCTCGCATGTCGGTTTTCAGGATGCGGCCGATGGAGCGTCGCATCAGGCGACGACCTATTTCGCAGCCACCAGCGCGATCCCGCACACGATTGTCATTGCGCCGTCATGCGCAGATGAGGCCGAGGCGTTCATGTATCAGGCGATCAAGCGCTACGCGACGGACCGGGCGGGCGGCAAGGATGGCGATACTTACATTTTCTTTGTCGGTCGCGAAAATTATCCGCTCTACTGGGTCGAAAATGCCAGATATGAGTGGGGCAAAGCGCAGGTGTTGCAGCAAGGCAACGATATCGTGCTTGTGGGCTGCGGTCCGCTGCTGGGCAAAGCCATCGAAGCCGGGAAGAAACTTGCGGAGCAAAACCTCAAGGCCACGGTCATCAACAATCCATTCATCAATCGCGTTGACCTCGATACCCTTGCCGCGGCGGCGAAGGCTTGCTCCGGTCGCGTCGTGACGATCGAAGATCATCAGGTTGTCGGCGGCATGGGCGCGCAGATTTCGCACGCGCTGGCGCAGGCGGGCATCGCCCACCGGATGAAATCGCTCGGCGTCCGCGGAGAGTTCGGCCAGTCGGCTTACGTCGCGGAGCATCTCTATGAGAAGCATGGCCTGACGGCCCCGAAAATGGTGGAGGCCGCCATGGCTTTGCTGAAATAGTTGCGGGCGCCCGAAAAGTGCCCCCGGCCCGTAATCTCTTCGCGATGTTTTCCAGGGTGAAGCAAACGCCTTGTGCCGTGACGGGTTGGCTGTCCGAAAAGGATTCTGAACCGGCGGGGTGCTGGTATTGGTTTTCGATTGAGCCCGATCCAAGCCATGTGAAACGGCATTTGATTATTATTTTTGCCTTGTTGGGCTTGGCGTGTGAACTCCGCGCGCAGCTCTGCGCCGTTTGCAATCAATCGATCGGGATCAACGTCTACCTGGTGAAGGACAAAGTGTCCAATGAACAGAAGCGCATATGCGACAACTGCATTCTGCTGAACACGCGCTGTTACCTGTGCGGCATGCCGGTGAAATCCAACATGACAACCCTGGACGATGGCCGGGTGCTGTGCGCACGTGACTCAAAAGAAGTCGTTCTGTCCGAAAGCGAGGCGAAGCAGATTGCCGAGGATGCCAGGAGCGAACTGAATCGGTTGTTTTCCCGGTTCACGACTTTTCCCGATACCAATGTCTTGATCGCAATCGTTCCCCGCACTCAAATGGATCAACTGGTTCAAACGCCCGGCTTCGATCGCCAATGCCCGTCCGTGTTTGGCTACATCCGCAGCCGGGTTGCCCAAGGTGGCCAATGGAAGCATCCAATCAGCATTCTGAGCGGTCTTCCCAAATACCGGCTCATGGCTGTTTGCGCCCACGAATGCGGGCACGCCTGGGTGCGGGAAAACGTGCCATCCTCCCGGGACATGGATCGCGAGGCGGAGGAGGGTTTCTGCGAGCTGATTGCCTATCGGTTGATGGAGTATTCCAATCAGCAGGCGGAGATGAACGCGATCAGGAACAACCTCTACACGCGAGGTCAATTCGACCTGTTCCTGGAAGGAGACAAAACCTACGGCTTTTACACCGTGATGCAGTGGATGAAATGGGGGACGGACCATCGGCTGCCGGAAGAAGAGCCGGATCGCATCCGGAGAATCGACGAGAAAGGTCTCGCCGGCCCTCGACCGGTATTCGGCAGCGCGCCGCTCCTTATTGGGCCCACCCCGGTTCCGGAGACGCTGACGCTCATCGGGGTTTCGGGGACCGGCAGTCGTCGCCTGGCTCTGATCAATGACCGCGCGTTTGGCGCGGGAGAATCGGGCAAGGTCCGCTTCGCAAGCACCAATGCGACCGTCCACTGCCTGGAAATCCGGAACAACTCGGTGCTTATCGAAGTCGAAGGTTCGTCGGAAGAGCAGGAGCTGTTTCTGAAATCAAAGTAGGGCGCTGTCGCTGCCCATCGTTGTTCAGCACCCCACCTGCGTCTCATAGTTCCCGGCCCCGTCAACCATGTTGGCGAGCCGATTGAGCGTGGCGCCACGAAGTGGAAACAATTCGTGCCGCGAGAGTGGTTAATACTAACTAAAAACCTCTTCAACCTGATGTGCCAATATCAAGAACTGACCCCTTGCCTTGCCTTCTTGGATGTTTCGAGTCGGCAAAATCAAGAACTAA
>QHPW01000089.1:10669-16026 GCA_003219675.1 Verrucomicrobiota bacterium | reverse complement strand
TGTCCATGCTGCGCCCCATGTCGAGATGGTCTCGAGCCAGGTCTTCGTGGCTGTCCCAATTGCGCCGGGGAAAACCGTTGTCCGCGCCGCTCCAGACCTGAACAAAGCGCACGCCGCGTTCGAGCAATCGCCGGGCGATCAAACAACGCCGGCCAAAGTCCTCCGTCATGGATTCGTCCAGCCCGTAGAGCTTTCTCGTGGCGTCCGACTCGCCGGAAATATCGAGCACTTCCGGGGCGCTGAGTTGCAGCTTCGCGGCCATTTCGTAGGAAGCGATGCGGGCGTCGAGCCGCGAATCGCCCTGGTGCCCGGCCAGATACTCGCGGTTCAACTTCTGCAGCAGCGCCAGACCCTCGCTCTCGCTCTGGCGTGTGATGTAGCTGGCCGATGCCGGCGGAAACAAATCAAATATCGGATTGGGTTTGCCGGCGCGAATCATCGTCCCCTGGTGCGCGGCGGGAAGAAATCCTGAACTCCAGTTCGCGGGACCATTGGGAGCGAAACCGCGCGGGTCGGGCAGGACCACGAACGTTGGAAGGTTGTCCGCCATCGAACCCAGGCCGTAGGAGATCCAGGCGCCCATCGCCGGAAAGCCCGGCAGCACGAAACCGCTGTTTTGCATGAAGGTATTTCGACACCATCGAATGGATCACCGCGATATCATCCGCGCACGAGCCGATGTGCGGGACGAGCTCGCTGATCCATCTGCCGCATTGGCCGCAGGGCTTCCAGTCCCAAGGACTCTTCATCACCACGCCCGGATCGCTTTGGAAAAGTTCCACTTTTTCGCCCGGATCAAATTTGTTTCCGTGGCGCTGAATCAACTGCGGCTTGTAATCGAAGGTGTCGCACTGGCTGGCGGCGCCCGACATGAAGAGCTGGACGACACGCCTGGCCCTGGCCGGATGATGAACGCCGCCGTTGAGTGCCTCCCTTGACCCGGACGATGCCGCATCGGCCAACAGGCCGTTTTGACCCAGCACGTGCGCAAGCGCGATGCCGCCGAGTCCCCCGCCAAAGCGCCAAAGGAACTCGCGACGATTCAACAGCCCGGGATCGCCCGCGCCGAGAGGCGGGCGTGTTTGTTGCGACGTATTTCTTTGAGGCATTCGCATCAGGCTAGGATCGGGGTTTGGTGAGTCAAGCCTGCAAACTTTGCCTGCAAACTTGGTCCCGGTTTCAAAACCAGACTCCAGCAGCGTTCTGTCAGCGGGCCTCATGCGAAGCCGGAGATTTCTGACGATTCAGATGGACTTTCAGATGGACTGGGTGGCACAGCCAACCTGGCTGTGCTCGGCGGCAACTTGCCGCCAAGTTCGGAGCACCACAGGCGCTCACCGTTGGGTGCTGCCCTCCGGCCCAGAGTCTGGCGGGCTGGTAGCCCGCCAGCACGGGCAAGTTGCCCGTGCGACCCTTGTCTTCACTGAATCGTTCGCGCTCTGCCGTCCTGCTTCGGGCCATTGGCCCAATCACGACACTGTCAGGTTCGGCTGGCATTCCGGCGCGTATTGTCTAAAATCCTGCGCAGATTCCCGGAGCGCGGTTCTGCGGAGTACGGGCCGCGGCACAATGGAATGCCGAGGCGCAAAGAGCTCGTCTCTCCCCAACACTCCGGGCGGGGCTATTGCGGCTGGTCTCCGGGACGCAGCCGCGCTCCTTCGGCTGGTTCCGCACCAGCTAAATCGATCTGTCGTTCTGATTATGGGAAAGCCAACTGACATCCGCGTCGTCGGGACGCGCCTCTATTTCCTTCCGATTCGGATGCGCATGCCGCTGAAATTCGGCCCCGAGACCGTGACTGGAGTGACTTGCGCCAGAGCGTGCGTGCGCGTCGCTGATAGCCGGGGCCGGACCGCGGAAGGCTGGGGGGAAACGCCACTCAGCGTTCAATGGGTTTGGGCCAGCCAGCTGCCGTATGAACTGAGACTCGAAACGTTGAAACGCTTCTGCGTCATGCTCGCAGAAGCATGGGCGGGTTTCGAGGTGTTTGGCCACCCGATCGAAGTCGGGCAGGATTTTCAGGAGCAGGTGTTGCCTGGTTTGCTGAGCAAGATGAATGAAAAATCTCCGGGGAGTACACCCGGCCCGGATGTGGTTGATAGCGCTTCGCGGGCAACATCGGACGCTGACGGCGGGTCGCCATCAGCGGCAGGCCAGCGGCGTGCGTTCCCCAAACCCGGCGAGCCGATGCCGTGGCTCGCGGCGTTGATTTGCTGCTCGGTGTTCGATCAGGCGTTGCACGATGCCTACGGTCAGCTTCATCATCGCCCGGTTTACACCACCTACGGGGCCGGCTGGATCAGCCGCGATCTCTCGGCATTCCTGCAGCCCGCCTCGGACGCCTCAGTGAATTTCAACGGCAGGTTTCCAGAGGAATTTCTCCTCTCCCGGCGCGGGGACAAAGTGCGCGCCTGGCACCTGGTCGGCGGACTCGATCCGCTCGACCCATCCGAGTTGACCGGCCAGGAGCCGCACGACGGCTATCCCGTGCTGCTCGCGGACTGGATTCGGAGCGACGGCCTGAAATGCGTGAAGATCAAACTCCGCGGCAATGACGCCGGATGGGATTACCAGCGCCTGGTGAGCGTGGGTCAAACCGCAATCGAAAACGGAGTCGAATGTTTGTCGGCGGACTTTAACTGCACGGTGAGAGAACCGTCTTATGTGAACGACGTGCTCGACCGTCTGCGCGCCGCGCATCCGCGCACCTTCGACATGATCCTCTACGTCGAGCAGCCGTTCCCATACGAACTGGAAGAACACCGCATCGATGTCCGCAGCGTTTCCCGTCGCAAGCCTCTGTTCCTGGACGAGAGCGCGCATGATTGGCGGCTGGTGAAACTCGGTCGTGAACTGGGCTGGACGGGCGTCGCGCTCAAGACATGCAAGACACAAACCGGCGCGTTGTTGAGCGCCTGCTGGGCCAGGGCGCACGGCATGCAACTCATGGTGCAGGACCTGACCAATCCGATGCTCGCTCAAATCCCGCACCTGCTCCTCGCGGCTCACGTCGGCACCATCATGGGTGTCGAAACCAACGCGATGCAGTTTTATCCCGATGCTTCAATCCCGGAATCGGCCGTGCATCCGGGCCTTTACCGGCGCCGGGACGGCCTGATTGATCTTTCGACGGTGCACGGACCTGGCTTTGGTTATCGCTTGAATGAAATCAGCCGTGAATTGCCCACGCCTGCAGCGCAATTCCAGGTCTGACTTGCGGGTTTGGGTCCGCTGGCATTAACTGGCTCCTCTCATGAAACCACGATCTGCCATTATCGCCTGCAGTGGATTGATTGTTTGCGCCACCGTTCTCCGCGGAGCAATGGAGGAAACCCCTGGTGTAACCGCCGTTCGTCGCATCGCCGGTGCCTGGCGTGCGGACCATCGCGTCATTGATTTGCACCAGCACATTGATATCATGGATCGCGTCGGCATCGGGATCGAGGTCAATCTGAGCGGCGGGACCACCACGCATGAGGAGGGCGAACCGTCCGAGTTCGAGCGCAACAAGCAACTGGCTGACAAACTGTTCCCCGGCCGCTTCGTGCATTACATGAACCTGGACTACACGGGCTGGGACCAGGCGGATTTTCCCGAACGGGCGGTCAAACAGATTGAAGAGGGGCATCGGTTGGGTGCCGCCGGGTTCAAGGAATTCAAACGGCTCGGTCTCTACTTGCGTGACGGTTCAGGCAAACTCATCAGGATTGATGATCCCAAGCTCGACCCGGTCTGGAAACGGTGCGGCGACCTGGGCATGCCGGTCTCGATTCACGTCGCCGATCCAAAGGCGTTCTGGCTCCCTTACAACCCAACGAACGAGCGTTGGAAGGAATTGAAGGACCACCCGGCCTGGTGGTTTGGCGACACAAACAAGTATCCGTCTCACGAAGCGTTGCTGGGCGCGCTTAACCGCGTGATCGCGCGCCATCCGGAGACGACCTTCGTCTGCGTCCACTTCGCCAACAACGCCGAGGACCTCGAATGGGTGGACCAATCGCTCGATAAATATCCGAACATGATGGCTGACCTGGCGGCGCGCATTCCGGAAATCGGCCGGCACGATCCCGAAAAAGTCCGCCGCCTCTTCATCAAGCATCAGGATCGCATTCTCTTCGCGACGGACTTCCAGGTTTATGACCGGTTGACTCTGGGCTCCGGCGGCAATGGTCCGCCACCGACGGACAGTGATGCGGTTGCGTTCTTTGAGAAACACTGGCGCTGGCTGGAGACGAACGACCGGCAGTTCGAGCACATGACGCCGATTCAAGGCGACTGGAAAATCGATGCGATTGGACTCCCGGCAACGGTGCTGCGGAAGATTTGCTTTGATAATGCCCACAGGCTGCTGGTGCGATCATTGCCGCTGCCGGTCATGCGGGCGACGCACATCGATGCCGATTTCCCGCTGGACGGGCAGTTGAACCAACCCGCCTGGCGAAAGGCGCAACCGGCGCGCGTCGAATACACCTTGAAGGAAGGAGCCGCCAGACCGGGCATCCCAACCGTCGTCCGGGCGCTTTGGTCAGATAAATACTTGTACCTCGGCTATGAGTGCCCCTTCACCGAGTTGAGCACGTTTTCGCCGCCTGATTTGAAGAAAGAGCGGTTCGGCCTCTGGGAGCGCGACGTGGTCGAGGTGTTCATCGGAAGCGATCCAGCCGCGCTGAAACATTATTATGAATTCGAAGTGTCGCCCAACGGTGAACAACTGGATTTGGAACTCGGCGGGGACACAAAGGGACTCGATTGGAACAGCGGTTTTGAATCCGTCGCCTCCGCGGACACGAGTGGGAAAGTGTGGCGAGTGGAGATGCGCATTCTGCTCAAGGAATTGAGCGGAACGAAGCCCTCCAGAGGAACCCGGTGGAGGCTGAATTTGTATCGCCACGACATCGCCCATCAGTCTTTCCTTGCCTGGAGTCCCACCGCGACCGCCACGGCCCACACGCCAGAGAAGTTCGGTTATCTGGAATTTGATGAGTGAGCCGGAGCGCTCCGCCCTGCAACAAGCTTCATGGGAAGCCTCAAGATAGGACCCGCATCGGGACCCTGAACGGTGAGGCGAGACTCCGTCGAGCCCTGATCTCCAACGGATGGAAATCAGAGCATTCGGAATGATAAGTGAAAGCTGACCTGCCAAAGTTCCGGAACGTGACGCTTGACTTGAGAATCGGATGCCGTAGGTTCCGCACGTCGCTGGTTTACTTGGCCCTACAGCGGCCTCGACTTACAGGTCCTCCGTTTGATAGGCACTCGTACGACAACACGGAGATTTCCTAACAAAGCTCCCGCCTGTCGCAAGGCTAGAGCATTTTAAATAAAACTGTAGCCGCATGAGGCAAACCAATTGATCG
>QHPW01000089.1:0-10390 GCA_003219675.1 Verrucomicrobiota bacterium | reverse complement strand
TGAAGTTTGACAATTGCGCGCCGACTGCCGGGTCGAGGATGAAGTTGATGAATTTCTCGGCCAGATCGCGATGGGGCGCTCTGGCGAGCACAGCCAGGTTGTCGAGCCAGATCTGGCTACCTTCCTTTGGGATGAAGTAAAACGTCTCGCTGTCGTCCGTCATGCCGCGAGCGGCTTCGCCGCTGTAAACGATGGCCGCGCGAGCGGTCTTGCCCAGCACTTTGTTTTTGCCCCCTACGCTGCCCTCGAATCCCACACAACGCCTCTTCGCATCGAGGACCAAATCACGGGCTTCCTTGAGTTGGGCCGGATCGGTGGAGTTGAGGGGGTGCCCTTTGTATTTCAGCGCGGCCCCGACGAGGTCACGCACGGAGTCAATCAGCACGAAGGGCCCCGGCGGGTGTTTGCTGTCGAAGAACAATCCCCAGGTCGGGTCGATAGGTTTGTCAGCCGACTTGCGCGCATAAATGCCGACCGTGCCCCATTGGTAGGCGACGGTGTATTTGTTGCCGTGGTCGTAAGGCGGGTTGGCAAATTTCTCATCCAGATTTTTCAGGTTCGGAATGTTCTCGTGCCGCAATGGCGCCAGCAGCTCCAGCTTGAGCATCACCGGCACGAGGTGGTCGGGCGGAACCGCGAGGTCGTAGAGTGACACACCGCCTCCCTGGATTTTTGCCAGCATGCTTTCTGCGTCCTCGTAAACGTCAATCGTGACCTTGCAATCGAATCGTTTCTCGAACTCTTTTACCATCTTGGGGTCGATGTATTCGCTCCAGATGAAAAGGTTCAGCTTGCCGGGTTCACCGCAAGCGGAACAGGCGAGTATGCACCCAAGTATGGGTAAAAGCAGTTGTCTCATCACTCGGCAAACAGCGTTCAAGCGGGCCAACCTTTGACCGTCCTGCCGCGTTGAAACAGCATCACACTGACGGCGCCAGAAATGGACGCGAGCACCAGGAGCGTCGAAAGCGCGTTGATCTCCGGCGTGACCCCGCGCTTCACTGACGAGTAAATCAAAATCGGGAGGGTGGTCGAGCCGGGACCGCTGGTGAAAAAACTGACGACGAAATCGTCCAGGCTGAGCGTGAACGCCAGCAATCCGCCGGCGACGACGCCCGGAAACATCATCGGCAACGCGACGTATCGGAACGTCTGCCAGGAACTCGCGCCGAGGTCATGCGCGGCCTCCTCGATGGCGGGGTCGAGATCGAACAGACGCGAGCGCACCACGATGGCGACGAACGGAATTTGAAACGTCACGTGCGCCAGCACCATGGTGCTCAGACCCAATTGGAAGAATTCCCACCAGCGCCGCAGCAGTGAATAAAACAGCAGCAGCGACACCGCCATCACGATGTCCGGGATGAACACCGGAAGGTAAAGGAATCGCTCCGCCGGAACTTTTCCCGGGAACCGGTAACGACTGAGGCCGTAGCCCAGCAGGGTGCCGAGCGCGGTCGAAACGAGGGTGCTGAGGATCGCCAGCAAGAGCGTGTTCTTCAAGGCGTCGACGGCCTGGGTGTTTTCCAGCAGCGCCCCGTACCATTGCGTGGTAAAGCCCTTCCAGCCGGCGCCAAACCGCGCGCTGTTGAATGAATAAACCATGACGGCCGCAACCGGCGCATACAGGAAGAGGTAAATCGCGCCGGCAGTCAACCAGAGTGGCGGCGAGAGACGTCTCACGGGGCCAGCGGTTCTCCTTTCGCGGCGGCGAAACGGGCTTGAATCCACAGTCCCGCGATCACCAGGGCCAAAGCAGCCACGACAATGGCCGATCCAAAAGGCCAGTCGCGGCTTGGTCCGAACTGTTGTTGAATTGCATTGCCGAGCAATGCGGTCTTCGCGCCGCCAAGCAAATCAGGAATGACGAACTGGCCGGTTGCCGGAAGAAACACCAGGACGCTCCCGGCGACCAGGCCAGGACGAACTTGCGGCAGCACGGCGTGCCGGAATGCCTGCCGATGATCGGCGCCAAGGTCCATCGCGGCTTCGACGATGTTCCAGTCGATTTTTTCCATCGAGGCATAGAGCGGCAACACCATAAACGGCAGGAAATCGCAAAGCATCCCGACGCCAACCGCGAAGAGGCCCGGATAGAGCGGCGTGTCCGTTGACACCAGGCCCAGCGTCGCGGCAAGGCGGCTCAACCAGCCTTGCGGCGCGAGCAGGATTTGCCAGGCGTAAGTGCGAATGAGGAGGTTGGTCCAAAACGGGATGACCACCAGCGTCAAGCCGCCGGTCTTATACCGCGGCGGCAGATTCGCGATGAAAAACGCGAGCGGCAACCCGATGAGCACGCAGAGAACCGTGGTGAATGCGCCCAGAGCCAGGCTCCGCAGGAAGATCGCCGGATAAAGCGAATCAAATCCGAACGGGCCAAAACCGAGCAAACGCGCGTAATTCTCCAGCGTCAGCGGCCGGTGGAATTCACCGTAAGCGCCGCGCGTCAGAAAACTGATGAACACAATCGCCAGGAGCGGGATCAACAAAAAGACCTGCATCCAGAGCAAACCCGGGCCGCTTGTGAGCGCCGAGCGAATGAAATGTGCACCGCGAGTGAGTCGCTCGCCGTATTGCACTTCGATGTTGCGTTCCCTTTGCATGGACTGAACGATTATCGGCCCCGTCCCGCCCGCCCGCCTGGCGACGCTCATCAATGGATTGCCAGGGCCGCCATGTCAACGCCCGGTTGCTTCAATCCTCGAGCGGGATCAATCCATCCGGCGGCAAATAAACCCCCACTTCCTGACCGACGCGCAATCCCGGGCGACCGGCGGTGGCGTTCATCAAGCAGGCCTTGAGCGGGTGTTCGCCGCAACGCAGCAGGTATTGTGTTTCGGCGCCGGAGTAAACAGTTGCTTCGATCCGCGCGCGGACGCAGTTGATGCCGGCCCCTGCCGGGTCCAGGACGACCTTTTCCGGCCGTATGGCCAGCGCCAGATAACCGCGTTGAACTGCGTCGGGCATTTGCGCGCCCAAATCCACCTTCAGAACGCCGACGCCGGTCTGCACGGAAACAACGGAGCCATCGCGCGATTTCACAGCGCCGCCCAGCAAATTGCACGAGCCGAGAAACTGCGCGACAAAGCGCCTGCGCGGCCGTTCATACAATTCTTCAGGCGCCCCGAGTTGTTCGATCCGGCCATGGTTCATGATGGCGATGCGATCGCTCATGGTCAGGGCCTCGTCCTGGTCGTGGGTGACGTAAACGAACGTGATTCCCAGCCGCCGTTGCAATTGATGCAATTCGACTTGCAGTTGTTTGCGGAGCTTGAGGTCGAGGGCGCCGAGCGGCTCGTCGAGCAGCAGGACTTGCGGTTCGTTGACAATGGCGCGGGCTAGGGCCACGCGCTGCTTTTGGCCGCCGGAAAGTTGCGAAGGCTTGCGATCGGCGAGTGATGCGATTTCCACCACTGCCATCACCCGCTTCACCCGCTCCGCGATTGCGGAGGAGGACACTTTTTTCATGCGTAGCCCGAACGCGATATTATCGAAGACAACCAGATGCGGAAACAGGGCGTAGGATTGGAACACCGTGTTGACCGGACGTCTGTGGGCCGGGACATCATGAACGTTCACGCCGCCGATTCGCACCGCCCCCTCGTCCGGCAGGTCGAGTCCGGCAACGATGCGCAGCAGCGTGGTTTTGCCGCATCCGGACGGCCCGAGCAGCGAGAAGAATTCGCCTCGGTTGATGCAGAGGGAGACACAGGAGAGGGCTTCGACCTGACCAAAGCGGCGGGTCACGCTTTCGAGTTCAATTGCGGAACTGTCCGCCTTCTTCGGTTCGCTTGTTGCTGCGGCGTCAGTCCCTGAGTTTTTCGTCACCTGCATCGCGGGAGATGTAACAAACCGGCTCACGAAAACGATTAAAAAAGAAGCGCAAAAGGGCGGGGGAACCGACCCCGGTGAATATGCGTTGCAACCTTTTGTCGACAGGCACCGTCTGGACAATCGTATGCTGAACCCGTTGCCGGCCGAGAAATGGAGCTACACGACCGCGGCCCATTTGCTCAATCGCGCCGGGTTCGGCGGCACGCCTGCGGAGGTTGAAAGACTCCTTGAGATGGGGCCGGACAGGGCGGTTTCCTCCTTCGTCGATTACGACAAAATCCCCGACACCACGCCCGATCCGGAATGGGCGAGGCCGGACCCTGACCGGATGGAAAAATTTCTCGCGTTGCGGAGAATGAACCAGGAACTCAAACAGGCGAGCGGTGACAAACAGAAAGAATTGGAGGAAAAACGCCGCGAGATGCAGCGCGAACAACGCCAGACCCAACAGCAACATTTGCTCGAACTGCGCGGCTGGTGGCTGGAGCGCATGGCCAAAGGGCCCCGTCCGTTGCAGGAAAAACTGACGTTGTTCTGGCACGGCCATTTCGCGACCAGCGTCCAGAAGGTGAAGGACGCCTACTTCATGTGGCTGCAGAACCAGACCCTTCGCCGTCATGCGATGGGCAACTGGCTGCAGCTGCTGACCGCGGTGGCCAAAGACCCGGCCATGTTGATCTGGCTCGACCAGGCGGAGAGCCGCAAGGAGCATCCGAACGAAAACTTTGCGCGTGAAGTGATGGAATTATTCGCGCTCGGCGAAGGGCATTACACCGAAAAAGACGTCACCGAAGCCGCTCGGGCATTGACCGGCTGGGCGCTGAACCGGGTTCAACAAAAATTCGAGTACCGCTCGGCCATTCACGACCCTGGCATCAAAACCGTTCTCGGACGAAGCGGCAACCTGACCGGGAGCGATGTGATCGAGCAGATCGCGGGGCACCCGCAGGCGGCGAGGTTTATCTGCGCAAAGCTTTGGACCTTCTTCGCCGCCGAAAACCCGACCGACGAGCTGGTGAGCGCCTTGGCGGACACGTTCCGCCGCGGGAACAGTTATTTCCAGAGCCCGGTGCAATGGCTCGTCGGCAGCGTCCGCGTGCTCGAGTGCGACCTCCTGCCGCCGATCGTTTCGTCGAACCTGTTGCGCAGCCTCGGCCAGGACCTCTTCGCGCCGCCGAACGTGAAGGGCTGGGACGGCGGGATCGCCTGGATCACCACAAACAATCTTCTGAACCGTTATAACTTTGCCGCGTTCCTGGTCATGGGGCGCAACGCGCTGCCGATGATCGCGGCCGACAAGCAAAAGGCCCGGCGCATTCAGGAACGATTGAATCGGATCAATCGCCGGCAAACTCCGGTGGATTGCGACAAGCTTTTCACCGCTGATGAACGTAGCAGCAAGGGCAGATTTCTTGCCGCGCTGCAAAAGCGTTTCATTCAATCCGAATTGTCGAGCAAACAGGCACGCGCGGCACTGCGCGAATTTCTCGAAAGCGAACGGGAGTTGACCGCCGAAGTCATGCTCGACGCCGTGCGGCTCATCCTGTGCACGCCTGAATATCAATTAACCTGAGGCAAGTTATGGAACTGAAATTCTCGCTCAAAACCCGCCGCGAATTCCTGCGCACCACGATGCTCGGCGGCGCGCTGACCTGGACGGTGCCGACCTTCCTGGCGAGGACATTTTCCGCGCTGCAAGCGCAAGCCGCCGGCTCCGGGAACATCGCGACCGGCAAAGACGCGCCGATTGTGGTCATTCTCCAGATGGCCGGCGGCAACGACGGTTTGAACACCGTCGTGCCGTTCGCCAACGATCACTATTTCCGCGCCCGGCCCAGGCTGGCGCACAAGCCGGGCGCCATTCTCAAGTTGAATGACCAAATCGGCCTGCATCCGGGCCTGACCGGTGTGAAGTCGCTTTTTGACCAGGGACACGTGTCGATCGTGCAAGGCGTCGGTTACCCCAACCCGAACCGCTCGCACTTCCGCTCGACGGAAATCTGGCAGACCGCCAGCGACTCGAACAAAGTGGAGAAATACGGCTGGCTTGGCCGTTACTTTGATAATTGTTGCGCCGGCGCTGACCCGACCGTCGGAGTCAACATCGGCCGGCAAATGCCGCAGGCATTTGCGGCGAAGCATCCCACGGGCATCAGCCTGGATAACCCGGAGAATTATCGCCTCGCTGGCGTTGATCCCGCGGGCGGCAAGGATCCGACCGGCCAATCGTTGCGCGAGATGAACCGGCCGGAAATGGACACCGACCCGGGGGCGGACATCAATTCCGGCGGCACGATCGGCGCCGTGGCCGGCAAGGCGCGCGCCGCCGGTTCAGTCCTCGATTATCTCGAACGCACCGCGCTCGACGCGCAGGTCAGCTCCGACAGGATCCGCGAGATAACCAAACGGGTCACCAACCAGGCCACCTATCCAGCGTCGCAACTCGGCAACGGCTTGAAACTGATCGCGCGCTTGATTGGCGGCGGCTTGCCGACGCGCATTTTTTACGTGTCACAAGGAGGCTATGACACGCACACCAATCAAGCCGGGCCGCAGGCGCGCTTGTTGCAGGACCTGGGCGACTCGGCAAAAGCGTTCGTTGACGACCTCAAGGCCCAGGGGAACTTCGAGCGGGTGCTGCTCATGACCTTCAGCGAATTCGGGCGGCGCGCGGCCGAGAATGCCAGCGGAGGGACCGATCACGGCGCCGCAGCGCCGATGTTTGTTGTCGGACCCAAAGTGAAAGCCGGCCTGCTGGGCAGGTATCCGAGCCTGGCGCCCGAAGACCTGTTCAACGGAGACTTGAAATATAACCTCGATTTCCGCTCGGTTTACTCCGCGGTGCTGCAGCAGTGGCTGAAGACCAGGAGCGAACCCATCCTGGGCAGGAAATTCGAGCCGCTCCAACTCGTCTGATCGCTCGCAAACTCACACCGGCGCAATCAACCCCTCGCGTCCGGTCGTTGGTGGAACGTTGGCGTCGAAAAAGAGAATGCCCGGCGTTGTCCGGAGGCGTATCCAGACACTGCCCCCGGAGCGCCGGTCTCCGATCCGGCAGGTATTCAAAAGCGCCCCGAAACGCGCCGGATCGGAGATCGGCGCTCCGCGGTGCCAGTCGAGTCGTGGCAGTGTCAAAATGCGCCCGTTGTCCGGAGGCCGTGTGAACCGCGCTTGCCTCTCCGGCCAAAGGCCATAGCATGACCGGGTGAACGACCTTGTCGCCGCCATTGAGCAATCCATTCGCTCGCGACGGCTTTTGCGCCGGGGCCAGTCCATTCTGGTGGCCGTTTCGGGTGGATTGGACTCGATGGTGCTGTTGAAAGTGCTTCACCGTCTGGCTGCAAAGCACGGCTGGCCACTTGTTGTTGCGCACTTCAACCACCAGTTGCGCGGCGCGGACAGCGATGCCGACGAGCAATTCGTCAGGGAAATTGCCCTGAAACTGAAGCTCGAGTTTATTGCGGAGCGGGCGGAGGTCCCTGTCACTGCGCGCCGGGAAAAAATCTCCGTTGAGATGGCGGCGCGCAAATTGCGCCACGATTTCCTGGCACGGACGGCGAGGTGGCTGAAAATCAAGACGGTGGCGCTGGCCCATCACGCGGACGACCAGGTCGAATTGTTTTTTCTCCGTTTGTTGCGAGGAGCAGGAGGAGAAGGTATGGCCGGGATGAAATGGTCCGGTCCTTCATCGAGCGATCCTGCCATCGGCCTGGTTCGCCCGTTGCTGGGCCAGCCCAAAGCCGCGCTGCGCCGCTTTGCGGAGGAGCAGGGAGTCGCGTTTCGCGAGGACGCGACCAATGCACGACTCGATTTCCTGAGAAACCGGATTCGCAACAAATTGCTTCCGTTGCTCGCCCGGAATTATCAACCCGCGCTGGCCAGACTGGTCGCGCGGACCATGGACATCGCCGGCGCGGAAGCGGAATTCGTCCGCCAGGCTGCGGAAGACTGGCTCAGAAAAAAGCCGCGTACCGGTTTCGAACGATTGCACCCGGCCGTGCAACGGCAAGCCATCCAGATTCAACTGCTGGATATGAAGGTCACTTCAGGCTTTGACCTGGTGGAACAGTTGCGCGGTTTGGCGAACCGGCCCGTGGCAGTCGGGCCGAGCCTGGCGCTTTACCGCGACTCTGCCGGCCAAATTGTTAAACAGATGACTGTGCGCCCGCTTTTTAAATCCGATCAAATCCTCGTTGACCTCAAAGGCAAGGAAGGCACAGTAAAGTTTGGCGGATTGCAAATCCGCTGGCAGATCAGCCCGGGCGGCGCGCCGCAGCGAATGCCGAAGTTCACAAAAGGTTGCGAGTATTTCGACGCGGACAAAGTCGGTTCGCCGATCGTCCTCCGCCACTGGCGGGCGGGAGACCGGATGCAACCGATGGGCATGAAAGGGCCGGTCAAATTACAGGACCTCTTCGTGAACCGGAAAATCCCACGTGCCCGACGAAGTCACCTGGTCGTGGCCACAGCGGATTCGGGTGAACTGTTCTGGGTGCAAGGGCTGCGTATCGCCGAATCCTTCAAGCTCGACAACCAGACCGTTCGTCGCTTGAAATGGAGGTACTTGGATCGGTAATCCGTGGTTGCGGGTGGAACACAGCCGTGTTAGTGTGGCCCCGATAAGTCTCTTGCGATGGCTGACGACAAACATAACGACAACGGAAAGAAGGACAAGAAGGGCGCGGAAATCCGCGTGCCTCCGCGTACCTGGCTGCTTTGGATCGGAATCATCGCCCTGATTCCCCTGGTCTGGAGGCTCCATAGCCAGACCGAAACCAAGTACCGCGTACTAAGCTATCCGGACTTTGTTCAACTGGTCGAATCCAACCTGGTCACCGAGGGAGTCATCAATTACGACCCGCAGTCCCCGGATGTACGGGAGATTGTGGGCAAATTCATTGAAATCGACGGCGCCGGCAACAAGGTCAAAGTCCCTTTCAAGATTGAAACGCCCATTTCCACCAAGCTGCAGGATAAACTGCTGCTGACCGGCAAGTTGAAGCCGCAAAAACCCAACACCCTCCTGCTCGGCGTGCTTTATTCGTTGTTACCCTTCGTTCTGTTCGGGGCCTTGGTGTGGTTTTTCCTGATCCGCCAGCTTAAGATGGCGGGCAAAGGCGCTCTCAGCTTCGGAAAGAGCAAGGCGCGGATGCTCAGCAAAGAGAAGAACCGCACCACGTTCAAGGACGTGGCTGGCGTGGACGAAGCCAAAGAGGAGGATTCCGAACTGGTCGAGTTTTTGAAGGACCCGAAGAAATTTCAGAAACTCGGCGGCCGCATTCCCAAAGGCATTTTGATGGTGGGCGCGCCGGGCACGGGCAAGACTCTTCTGGCCAAGGCCATCGCCGGCGAAGCGGATGCGGCCTTCTTCAGCATCAGCGGCTCGGATTTCGTGGAGATGTTCGTCGGTGTTGGCGCCAGCCGCGTGCGGGACATGTTCGAGCAGGCGCGCAAGAACACACCGTGTTTGGTGTTCATTGACGAAATTGACGCCGTCGGACGCAGCCGGGGACACGGCCTGGGCGGCGGCAATGACGAACGCGAGCAGACGCTCAACGCGTTGCTGGTGGAAATGGACGGCTTCGACACTCAGGAGGGGATCATCATCATCGCGGCCACAAACCGGCCGGACGTGCTCGATCCGGCACTGTTGCGACCGGGCCGTTTCGACCGCCAAATCACCGTCAATTTGCCGGACGTTCGAGGTCGCGAGGCCATTCTCAAGGTTCACGCCAAGAATGTGAAGTTGGAACCGACCGCGGACCTGAGCGTCATCGCGCGGGGCACACCCGGTTATTCCGGCGCCGAGCTGGCCAACCTGCTCAACGAGGCGGCGCTGCTGGCCGCTCGCATGAACAAAAAAGCCATCGGCATGGCGGAGCTGGAGGAAGCCCGCGATAAAGTCCGCTGGGGCCGCGAACGCCGCAGCCTGGCGATGACCGATGAAGAGAAGCGCAACACGGCCTGGCACGAAGCCGGCCACGCGCTGGTCAATGTCCTTCTGCCGCACACCCATCCGCTGCACAAAGTCACCATCATCCCGCGCGGTCAGTCCCTGGGCTCCACCATGTCCCTGCCGAAGGACGATGTTTTAAACCGCCGTCGCAAAGAAATGCTCGACATGATTGCCGTCACCATGGCCGGCCGCATCGCCGAGGAAATTGTCGCCGGCGACATTTCGACCGGCGCCGCCGGTGATATTCAGCAGGCCACCCAGCTTGCGCGGGCCATGGTCTGTCACTGGGGCATGAGCGACACGCTCGGCATGGTCCAGTATGGCGACAACAACGAATTCGTCTTCCTCGGACGCGAGATGATCCGCAGCAAGGATTACAGTGAGCGCACGGCGCAGGAGATCGACACCGAAGTGAAGCGCATCATCGATGAGCAGTTCCGCATCGCAAAGGACATCATTCACAACAATCGGGACAAACTGGAGTTGATCGCCAATTGCCTGCTCGAATACGAAACGCTCGACGGCGGCCAGGTCCTGGAGATCGTGCGAACCGGCAAATTCACGCCGCCGCCGCCGACGCCCCAGGTTGATCCACCGTCC
>QHPW01000390.1 GCA_003219675.1 Verrucomicrobiota bacterium | reverse complement strand
CTTTTTGTGTCCCACGACGTATTGTCCGATGGCATGCAGCAAATGGGTCTTGCCCAACCCCACGCCGCCATAAAGAAACAATGGGTTGTAGGATTTTCCCGGCGCCTGGGCGACCGCGAGCGCCGCCGCATGCGCAAAACTGTTGTTATTGCCCACAACGAAGGTGTCGAAGGTGTTTTTCGGGTTGAATCCATGGTCACGAAAACCGGCGGCAGGTTCCTCAGGTTCCTCAATCGCTTTCGCCCGGGTCGCTTTGCTTTCATTCGCCCTCATGGCGCCGGGTTGCGCGGCAGCGACTTTGAACTTGACCTTCAACGGCTGGCCGGATGCGTGCGTCAGCACGCCCTGAATCAGATCGAGGTAATTGTCTTTGAGCCACACCTCGCAAAAATCGTTGGCGACTTCCAGAGTGATCAGGTTCGTCTCCAACGCCCCGGCCCGAATGGGCGCGAACCAGAGATTGAAGATATCCGAATTGAGCATGGTCCGCAGCTTTTCCTGGGCGCCAGCCCATATCTTTTCAGCCGAAACAGGCATGACAGATTTTTTCGCCTGGAGCGCGATTCGGGACGATTTATTCACCTGGCTTTGTGACGGGCTTGTAACATTGGTTTTCACAACCGCTTAGAAAATCGATACCAACCAAACCGAACGAATCCCACGCCACGCCGAGCGCGAATCAATTCCAAATTCAGAATCCAGATACATAACTTATTGAAGCACAATATATTGCGCACTGAACTCGATGCCGCTTCCTGCGTGGATTGCAGTGGCGGTAATTCCGCATGCGGTCGCCAGGCTCGGCGATCAGGTTTCTAGTTAAGGTTCATCGTGGTGACGAGGACAACATATTAACTTTTGTTCACGAGTTATTCACAGGGCGAATTCGCCTGTAAAATCAGGCGCTTTTCCCTCGGTCACGGCTAAAAGGCACCCCGTGAACGAGGTGCCCTGTTTAAACAATTTGTTCTTACACATCGTAATAGAGGAAGAACTCGTACGGGTGAGGGCGCAGGCGGATGGCGTCGGCTTCCTTGCGCTTGGCCGCCAGCCACATCTCCAGGAAGTCTTCGGTAAACACGTCGCCTTTGAGCAGGAAGTCGTGGTCTTGCTGCAGATGGTTCAAGGCCTCCTCGAGACTGCCCGGCACTTGCGGCACTTTGGCCAACTCTGCGGGCGCCAACTCATACATGTTCTTGTCAATCGGTTCGCCGGGGTCCAGCTTGTTGAGCACCCCATCCAAGCCGGCCATCAGCAATGCGGTGTAACACAGATACGGATTGGCTGAAGGATCGGGCGGCCGATACTCAATGCGCTTGGTCTTGGGATTTTCGCTGTAGGTGGGAATGCGAATGGCCGCGCTGCGATTGCGCTGGCTGTAGGCCAGGTTCACCGGCGCTTCGTAGCCGGGCACCAGCCGTTTGTAAGAGTTGGTCGTCGGGCTGCACAGGGCGCACAGGGCTTTGGCATGTTTGAGGATGCCCCCGATGTAGTGCAGCGCCAGGGCGCTCAAGCCCGCATACTCGTGGCCGGCAAACAAGGGTTTGCCTTTCTTCCAAAGCGATTGATGGGTGTGCATGCCGCTGCCGTTGTCCCCAAAGAGCGGTTTGGGCATCAGGGTGACGGTCTTGCCATGTTTTTTGGCCACGTTTTTCAGGACGTATTTGTAGAGCATCATGTGGTCGGCCGTGCGCACCAGGGTGTCGAAGCGAAAATCGATTTCGGCCTGACCGGCGGTGGCCACTTCATGATGTTGGCGTTCGATCTGGATGCCCAATTGCTCCATGACCAGGCACATCTCGGTGCGGATGTCCTGCTGGGTGTCCAGCGGCGCGACCGGGAAATAGCCTTCTTTGTGACGGATTTTGTAGCCCAGGTTGGGCATCTCCTCGCGCCCGGTGTTCCAAATGGCTTCTTCGGAATCGACGGAATAAAAGGTGCCGTTGGCCTTGGAATCGAATTGCACGTTGTCGAAGATGAAGAATTCGGCTTCCGGACCGAAGACGGCGCTGTCGGCGATGCCGGTGGACTGGAGATATTTTTCGGCCCGTTGAGCGATGCCGCGCGGATCGCGGCTGTAGGCTTCCTTGGTGCCGGTCTCGGCGATGGTGCAGGTCAAGGAGAGGGTGGTCGTGGCCATGAAGGGGTCGATGAAGGCGGTGGCCGGATCGGGCATGGCCAACATGTCGCTGGCTTCGATGGATTTCCAGCCGCGGATCGAAGAGCCGTCGAAACCCAGGCCCTCGCTGAAGGAGTCTTCGGACAGTTCACTGATCGGCAGGGTGAAGTGTTGCCAGGTGCCGAAGGTGTCCACGAACTTCACGTCCACCATCTTCGCCCCCTGCTTCCTGGCCTGCTCCAGGACCTGCCTGGGGGCGCCCAAGTTGTTCCGTTTTGCTGCTTTCTTCATTTGATTAACCAACAAAAGCCCCGCCGACGAAATCACGTGCGAAGGGGAGAATGAGTTAAACCGCTTGCTCGCCGAGTTCCTCGGTGCGGATCCGGACCGCATTTTC
>QHPW01000389.1 GCA_003219675.1 Verrucomicrobiota bacterium | reverse complement strand
GTCTGCCCGACGAACTTCCCGAACAACCGAACCTGCCGCCGGCTGTTCCCCCTCCCCGTGGGAGGGTCAGGGTGAGGCGAATCGGCTTGCCGTTCGACACAGCGACTCGGACCCTTCCCGAAATTGTCGAACTTCGCGAGTCCTCCGACAGAGCTGGAGGTTTCCCATGACAATGAACGGCCAGACGTAACAAACTCGCGAATCAGGGATTCCGGCGAACCCGTGACTGGAGTTTGTCGCCACACGGCCGGGCCACGGAAGTTTTTCGCAAACTTTTCCGGATTGCGGCAATAGTATGGCGTGACTGTTGATAACAAGACGGAAGGCCAGTTCCGCGCGCCCCAGTGCGCCGGCGACTGCGCGCTCCCCTTGAGTGAGGCGACGTGCTCGCGCCTCGTCACGCGGCATGGGCCGATGGTGAAGGCGGCATGCCGCCGTGAAAAGGTGTCATAAAAAAGGTGTCAAAAAAAGTGAAGAAAAAAAAGGTGTCAGTCCCGGCTATTGTAGAATTTCTTCGAAAAGGTGTCAGTCCCGGCTATTGTAGAATTTCTTCGTTGACGCTGCCGGATGTCTGGCTACATTCGGCCTCATGGCGCGAAAGCTCAGAGTCCAGTACCCGGGCGCGATCTATCATGTCATGAACCGGGGGGACCGACGGGAACCGATTTTCAAAGACGACCAGGATCGGGGACGTTTTCTGGAAACACTCGCAGAGGCCTGCGGCAAAACCGGCTGGCAGGTGCATGCGTATTGTTTGATGTTGAACCATTTTCACCTGGTGCTTGAAACTCCCAAACCCAACCTGGTTGCGGGCATGAAATGGTTTCTGGGCGCCTACACTTCCCGCTTCAATCGCCGACATCGGTTGTTCGGACATTTGTTCAGTGGCCGCTACAAATCGCTGGTGGTCGATGGCAGCGGCCACGGTTATCTGCGGACGGTCTGCGACTACGTTCATCTCAATCCGGTGCGCGCTCACCTTCTGCGGCCTCAACAGCCGCTCCAAGAATTTGGGTGGAGTAGTTATCCGGAGTATTTGAAAAGGGCGGGACGGCGCCCGGCCTGGTTGCGCGTGGATCGGTTGCTGGGCGAACTGGGAATCCAGCAGGATGACGCGGCGGGACGGCAGCGTTTTGCGGAGGCGATGAAAGAACGGCGTGGCAAGGACAAACCGGGAGAATGGAAGGCACTGCGGCGAGGATGGTTTTTGGGCGGAGCGGCGTTGAAGAAGGAGTTGTTGGAAATGATGGGGGCGGAAATGGGAAAGCATCATGGCGGAGAGGCGAAGCAGGAGAGCGACGAACAGAAGGCTCATCGTTTGGTGCGGGAGGAATTGGGCAAGCGACGGTGGACAGAGCAGGACTTGGAGAGAAGACGAAAAACCGACACGACAAAGGTGAGAATCGCGGCGCGATTGAGAAGCGAGACGGTGATGACCCTGGATTGGATCGCCGAGCGCTTGCGAATGGGGTGTCGGCACACGTTGGCCAACTGCTTGAAAGGGTAGTCATTTTCTACAATAGCCGGGACTGACACCTTTTATAGGGACTGACACCTTTTTAGTCGGGACTGACACCTTTTTTCTTTTTCTTTGTACTTTTTTTTGACACTTTTTCGTTTTGACGCATGAGATCCGTGCCGCGTCAGATTATGACTATTTACGAACTTGAACTACACGGCCTTGCAGCATTCCAATAGTGTTCCAGGCGCCATCGCAGGTATGCGTATCTTTCCTTATTCTTCAACGCCTGCCGAGTTTCGCGCGCACGACCCAAAAGCCACGGAGGTTGCGCGCCTGCTTCGTCGTGTCCTCCTGGATGTCGAACCACGGTTGCAGGCTGAGCATTTCGGCAGCACCTCGGTTCCAGGTTGCGGTGGGAAGGGTATCATTGACTTGGCCATTCTGTATCCGGAAGGGCTCCTCGCTCGCGCGAGGGCGGTTCTGGATGGACTTGGGTTTCAGAAACAGGGTGGTCCGGGGCCATTCCCGGAGAATCGGCCCATGCGCTTGGGATGTGTCGAGCATGAGGCCTGTCCGTTTCGGATTCACGCCCACGTCGTTGCTCTGGGTTCAGACGAGCATGGCGAGTTGGTCTGGTTCCGAGAAACACTTCGTGGCGATTCAACACTGAAGCAGAGTTATGAAGAGCGGAAGCGGGCCATTCTCGCGATGGGCATTCAGGATTCGATCGAATACTGCAAAGCCAAGGGCGTGTTCATCACCGATGTACTCAAACAGCGACAACCTGCCGTTTAACAAGCGCGCTGCAGCGCCCAGGAGAATCGTCAACGGGGCTGTGGATTCTCTAGCAGGTTTTTCGCAGTGAGGCGCGGGTTGCGCGGAGCGCAGTCGCGCGCGAACCGGTTTCAAGAACAATCAAATCGCCGTCCCGTGCGGCACGATGCCGTTCTTGGGAATGATGACGATGCCGTCCCGGATGTAATAAAGTTCGTGGTCCACATTTTCCGGCTTGCCGGCCGGCGAAATCACGCAGTTGCTCCCAATGCGCGCATTTTTGTCGATGATGGCGTTTTCGACGCGGGTGTTATGGCCGATGCCGATCCGCGGTTTGCCGGTAGCCTCGTGCCTTTGAATCGAGTCGAGGGATTCGTAGTAATCGCACCCGAGCATGATGGTGCGGTTCAAATCGCAGCCATCGTTCAAGATGCTGCGGACGCCCACGATGCTGTGGGTCACTTTGGAGCGGTTGATGATGCACCCGTCGGAGACGACGGCGTGACCGATTTGCGCGCCGTTGATCTTGGAGGCCGGCAGAAAGCGCGGCCGGGTGAAAATGGGCGCGCTCATGTCGAAGAAATTGAAGCGCGGCAGTTCCGAGGCCACGTCGAGGTTGGCCTCGAAAAAGGTACGGATCGTCCCGATGTCCTCCCAGTATCCCTGGAAAATGTAGGAGAAGACGCGATGGGTCTGGATGGCGCCGGGAATGATGTGTTTGCCGAAATCGGCGTAGCTGTTGTCCAGCAGCTTGATCAGAATATCCCGGTTGAAAACGTAGATGCCCATCGAGGCCAGATAGAATTCCTCCTCGCCTTCGACCCCGAGCCTCGCGTACCAGTCTTTTTCCAGTTTCAATGATTCGAGTGCGGCAGGCTCTTTCGGCTTTTCGACGAAGCGCGTGATGCGGCGCTCGGGGTTAACCTGCATGATACCGAGCGACCGGGCCGGGTCGCGGGTGACGGGAATGGTGGCGATGGTCAGGTCGGCCGCGGTCACGGCGTGTTGGGAAAGGATGTGGCGGAAATCCATGCGATAAAGCTGGTCGCCGCTCAGGATTAAGGCGTAATCGAAATCGTGGTTCAAAAAATGAACCAGGTTCTTGCGCACGGCGTCGGCGGTGCCCTGATACCACGAGGTGTCGGCGAAGGTCTGTTCCGCCGCCAGGATTTCGACAAAACCGCCGGAAAAATGGTCGAATTTATACGACTGCGAGATGTGCCGGTGCAGCGAGGCGGAGTTGAATTGCGTGAGCAAATAGACCCGCCGCAGTCCGGAGTTGATGCAATTGGAAATCGGGATGTCCACCAGGCGGTATTTGCCCGCCAGCGGGACGGCCGGTTTGGCGCGGTCGCGAGTGAGAGGAAACAGGCGCGTCCCCTGCCCGCCGCCCATGATGATGGAGAGCACGTTGCTTGTGTTTGCAGACATG
>QHPW01000388.1 GCA_003219675.1 Verrucomicrobiota bacterium | reverse complement strand
AAGTCTCGCCCCACCCCGGGTTTCACGGAAAGCTCATCTGGACAAACCTGTGTTGCATATGTAACACAGATTTGTCCAATAGATTCGAGGGGTTCATGGAGAGCATCGACCTCCAATTCTGGACGTGAGTTGGGGCCAAGAACCGGGCCGCCGGCTGCAAAGTGGGACAGGCTTCCAGCCTGTCAGGCCCCGAACAGGCAAGATGCCTGTGCAACTCTTCGCGGTTCATGGAAAGCGGATTCGCTCGACGCCATTCGCGAGCGGCTGCTCGAATCGCTTACTCAAAAACCGCTCGCTCGAAATCCAGCTTGTAAATCATCCCCTCGTAACCGACCAGATACAGCCCGCCCTGCGCGTCCAGGCCGAACGACACGATACGCTGTGGCGCCGTCCCGATTTGCCGGACCTTTTTCAACACACGGTCTTTCTGCACCAGGCCAAAGAGGCGCCGCGATTCGTAGTCACCGAAGACATAGACGCCATAAAACGTTGAACCCGGATCGGCGCGATACACGTGGCCGCCGGTGATCGACGGGCCATACTTGCGGCCATAGGCAAACACCGGCGGCACGCAGGTCTCGCCCTCGCGCCGGTAGCGATTCGAAAACCGCTCGAAACCTTCATACACGTTCCAGCCGTAATTCTCACCGCGGCGAACGATGTCCACCTCCTCGTAACGATCCTGCCCCACGTCGCCCACCCAAAGGTCGCCAGTCACCGGATCGAAACTGAACCGCCACGGCTCGCGCAAGCCATAGGCCCAAATCTCCGGCAGAAAGTCCGGACGCCCGACAAACGGGTTGTCCTGCGGAATCGCGTAGGGTTGGCCGCCGTCGTGGTGGTCCACGTCGATGCGCAGCATCTTTCCCAGGAACAGTTTTGTGTTCTGACCGTGGCCTTGAGGATCTTCCTGCGGCCCGGAGTCGCCCATGCCGATGTAGAAGCAACCGTCCCGCCCGAACTCCAGCCCGCCGCCATAATGGACATTCGTTGCTTCATCAAATTTCAACAACCGAAGCGAGGGCTTGCCTGAGTCCGCCTTGAAATCCGGCGCGGCTTCCCGCTCGAAAATAATCGTCGCGAACTTCCCGTCCTCCACCACGTGCTTCGCAAAGTAATACCTCCGGTTCTCGCGGAACTTCGGGTGCAACGTCATGCCCAGCAGCCCACGCGTGCCCTTCTGATACGTGCCGGTGTCCAGGAAGAGGGATTTGATGAACCCCGACGAACCGTGGCGTCGGTCTGTGACCGCCGGGACGCCCGTGCCACCCTCCTCCAGCCGCCAGATTTTTCCCGTCTCATGCTCGGCGACAAGGAACACCCCGGACTCGCCCGGCACCGGACCAAACCAGACCGGGTGCTCGAACTTCAGTTCTTCGGGCATGAACCGCTGCAGTCCGACCGGCTTCGCCAGAGGTTGAATCACTCCTGGCATCCCGTGCTCGACCATCGCCGCGGTCTCCGGCTGCTTGAGACTCACGAGATACTCGATCAGGTCCGTGAATTCCGCCGGCGTCAAACCGGCCTCCAATCCGTCCGGCATCAGCGACACCTCGCTCGTGTGTTGCGCCCGGATGTCCGCAGTGACGATGCGCACCGGCTTCGCGTCGGCGCCCATCAACTCAATCCACTCGCCGGTCACCTGCTTGAGAATTCCCGTGTACTCCTCGCCCGCCTTTGTCTCCACTGTCGTGGTGCTGTACCCCGGCGCAATCGTCGCCGACGGCGCCAGCACTGCCTCGATGATCTCGCGCCGCCCGAACTTGTCCCCGACCCCAAACAAATCCGGCCCCGCCATGCCGCCGTTGCCGTCCTCGCTGTGGCATCTCGAGCAGGCGAGTCTCTGTGCGTCGGAGAAAAGCGCCTTGCCCCGGAGCGGGTCGCCTTCGTGCGCGAGAGCGGCGTGGAGATACTCCTCCTGGCTCCTCATTCGCGCAGGAGCGGAGTTCGTCTGGCGCGCCGGGAGTCGGCCGGCAGGTTTGGACGGGCTTTGACCGGCACACGCCAATGCCCAAAAGCAGGCCCCTGGAAGCGCGAGCGCGCTAAGATGCCGCGTGTGCATGATAAACTTCATTCGAGGCGTTCGGGCTTCGACGCAACTCCAGAACAGCGCCGCTGCCGCGGCGCACGGCGGTGCAGCAGCACCGCCGCCACCAATTTAGGACACTTCCAAATCCCGGGAGCCGCAACTCCGCCAAAAACTCGTGGCAAAGCAAAGAAAAAACTGCGAAAACGCTATTCATGACAATTCAGCAGATTTCCCGCGCCATACTCCAGGTGCTCCCGATGCTGGCTTTCACCGGCGCGTCGGCGGAGGACCCGCCGCGGTTTGCCGCGGAGCTGGTTTTTCCACTGCATCCTCAGCACAACCACGCCCCGGGAATTGTCGAGTGTCCGAACGGCGATCTGTTGGTGTCGTGGTATCGCGGTTCGGGCGAGCGGAACGCGGACGACGTGGCCGTTTACGGCGCCCGACGCCGGCATGGGCAGTCCCAGTGGAGCGAACCCTTTGTCATGGCGGACACGCCGGGCTTTCCCGACGGCAACACCACGATGTTCATCGACCGGCGGGGTCGGCTCTGGCTTTTCTGGCCCATCGTCCTGGCCAACACGTGGGAGTCCTGCGTGACGAGCTACCGGGTGGCGAGTCAGTACGAAGCGGGCGGTTCGCCCCGGTGGGAATGGCAGAGCCCGGTGCTCCTCAAGCCCGAGGCGTTCGTCGAAGAGATGGAAAAAGGGCTTGAGACGAGACTGAAGCTTGCGCCGGTGCCGGCCGTCATGACGAATCGGCTGCCCGAACTGAAAGGCCGCATCGCCGATAAACTGGCCCAGCGCCTGGGCTGGCAGCCGCGTTGCAAACCCACCGTGCTACGCTCCGGCCGGATTCTGCTGCCGCTGTATTCGGACACCTACAGCGTGTCGATCATGGCCGTCAGCGACGACGAAGGTCAAACCTGGTTTGCCAGCCGGCCGCTTGCCGGCTACGGCAACATCCAGCCCGCCGTGCTCCAAAAGAGCGACGGCACCCTCGTTGCCTACATGCGCGAGAACGGTCCGCTGAACCGCGTCCGCGTGGCCGAGTCGAGCGACGAGGGCATCAGTTGGGGACCCGTTGGGGTAACAGAGCTGGCCAATCCCGGCTCGGGCCTGGACGCGCTGCGCTTGAGCAACGGCCATTGGCTGCTCGTTTACAACGACACCACGCGCGGCCGCCATCGTCTGGCGGTATCGCTCTCCGAGGACGAAGGCAAATCGTGGAAATGGACCCGACATCTCGAGAACGAGAGCAGCGGCTCGTTTCATTACCCGGCGATCATCCAGGGCCGCGACGGAACCCTGCATGTCATCTACAGTTACTTTGTCGCCGGCGGGAAAAGCATGAAACACGCCGCGTTCAACGAAGCCTGGGTCAAGGCGGTGGTCGCCGGAAAGGGCGAATAGAACAATCCCGACCGGAACTGGGTCGATAAAATGCAACTGAATCAAATCTGGCGGCGCGGACTTCCCATTGTTGGAGTCGGAATTCTGGCGGTCTCAGCCGTCTTCCTCTATCTCCGGTTTGGCCCCCGGCAAACACCGCCCGGACAACCGCCGCTCGTTCGCCTGAACCCGGAAGACTTTCACGTATTGAGCGAGCGTTTCAACTCCGGGGACGGCAGCCTGCGCGTGCTGGTGATGCTCTCGCCGACCTGAGGGGTCTGTTTGGCGGGCGCTTCCGCCCTTCAGCAGGTTCTGCTGGAGCACTCAAAAGCAAAACTCAAAGTCCTGGCGGTTTGGGAGCCGGTTCTTGGATTGGCCATCGCACCACCGTCGTCCTCAAACCTCGCCCGGTTATCCGACCCGCGCGTCGAACAATTCTGGGACAGTGGACAACTGTTATCCCAAAGACTCCTCGCGATAGCACGGGCCCACCCTGAACGTCTCGGTCCGAATCAAAGAGAACAACTCACGAAAGCGCAGACCGTCTGGGACTTCATCGCTCTCTTTCCGTCCAGCGCTCATTGGGCAGGGGAGCCTCCCTTTCCAGAATTCTCCGGCGCGCCGGTCGTCGATGTAATGGATGAAGTAAGATCGAGGATAAGGGCGGCCGATACCGGGCCCAAAAAGTAATCAAGAAGGCCGACAACATTGTTCCATTCGAGAAGTAGCTGGGATTTTCCGGGTGAACGCGGAGCGGACCTTTGGCAGGTGCCGCCAAAAGTGTTGACAGTGCGCCAAATGGAGCGGCCAAGAGTCAGCGGCCAGACACGCAGTATCGGGTTTGTTTCATCTTCAAAACTTGGCTCTTTACCGGCCGGAGCAACCGGCTAAAGTGACCAACGAATTCACATCGACTAACGCATTGAATCCATGAAAGCCGACTTTCAATTCACGCTCAACGGAAAACCTCAGCGTATCTCTGCAGAATCCCGGCGCACCTTGCTCGAGGTGCTGCGCGAGGACCTGGACCTCACGGGAACCAAATACGGCTGCGGCGAAGGCCAATGCCGCGCCTGCACCGTGTTGCTCGACGGCAATCCGGTTCGATCCTGCCAGACCGAGATTTCGGAGGTCGCAGGCCGCAAAGTCGAGACCATCGAGGGCCTGGCGCAGAACGGGAAACTGCATCCCGTCCAGGAAGCCTTTGTCAAGGAAGGCGCCATGCAGTGCGGCTACTGCGTGCCGGGTATGGTTCTGGCCACGGTCGCGCTGCTCACG
>QHPW01000387.1 GCA_003219675.1 Verrucomicrobiota bacterium | reverse complement strand
AAAGCGCAGGAAGTGAACTCTCTTACCGCGCGTCCGCTGCGTGTGAACCTGCCGACACGGGGCCTCCGCCATTCGTTTTCGCAAGTGCTCCAGACCGAAGTCGGCAAACCGATGCTCGTCAGCTTCGTTGCCTCGAGCGCCAAAGCCGCCAGTTGGCCGATGCGCATTGGATTATTTGTTCTGAGCTTTGTCGGGCTGTGGGCGGGGGTGAGATGGGTGCTCACGCAGCGGAAGATTGTCGCGCAGTCTTGAAATCAGGGACGCCGGCATGACGTCCCACCCGATCGACATGAATCCATTCGCGCTCCAGGAATTGCTGTTGCCAATCGAACTCGTAGGCGTGAGTGATGACGACAGACATCTTGTGGCCGCATTGCCGATTGCGGCGCCGGAAATCGTACGGCACGACGGCAGATGGTACGTCGCCGCACTGCGGCCCGGTCTCAAAGGCATCCGTGTTTCGCGTTTGGAATGGGTCCCGCCGAAGTGATGCGATGCCGGCCTGCGGCCTCATTCACTCCACCTGGCTCCAACGGTGGCCAGTTCGACCAGACGATCCATCGGTTGATTTGCCGCCCAGCAAAATCCACGCAGAACCAACAGACGATAGAGCGGATCGTCGAAAGTCCAGGTGAAGTGGCCGGGGATGCAGACAAAGACGCGGCCTTTGCCTTGTTCCCTGATCCATATTTGAGGCTGCGATCCGCCGTCTTCGAAGGACGCGGCGAGCACGGTCGCGCCCGCGAAATCGCCAGTCAGTTTCCAATAGCTCTCGTCCACAAGTTGAGTGGCGGTCAGGCCGGCAGTGAGTTCGTGGGAGCTGAACTGAAGTGACTCCATGCCGTAACGGAATCGCGCGCCCGGTCCCCACGCGCAGCCGAGCCGCGCCGCCAGCGGGTCAACGTCCCGATACGCGTTCATGGACCAATGCAGGAACACCAGCCCGCCGCCGCGCTCCAGAAAGGCGTCGAGGTCCTTCGCCTTTTCGCCGGTCCAGGCGGGGTTGTCGTGGTAAAACGCGACCAGGTCCGCCCCCTGCCACTGTTCCGGACCTGGCCAACGGTCGGCGGTTTCGACGGTAACGCCATCCGCCAATGACAACAATTTCGACCAGCGCTCGCGCCAGAGCGGATAATCGTGGAAACCCGGCGCGCCGTGCCCGGCATCTTTGGGTGAGGCACAGAGGACGACGCGTAAGCTCGTGGCAGCCGGCCCGAGGCGGCTCTGACTCGAGTTCGCCGGCACGTGATTCGTGCCGCGTGACTCGTAAGACACGGAAAGCAGCGCTTCCAACTCCGGACGTTTCCGCGCTGGCGGCGGCTTCTGACCCTGCGCTTCGCCCGGGAGCGCCTCCGGTTCCAGGGGTGAGGTGAGAAGGAAGGTCATCAAATCGCGGCGCTCCTCGCTCGTCATCCCCTGCCACAAGCCTTCCGGCATGAGCGAGGCCGCAGAAGGCTTCACCGACTTCACTTTCTCGCGCCCAATCTGCTGAACAACTCCGTTGGCCGTCGCCACTTGAAACACCCCGTCCGCCTCGCGCTGAACAAGACCGGTCAGGCTTTCGCCGTCAGACAATTCAATGACACTGGCGAGGTGGTCCGGGTTGAGCGCGGCGTTGGGGAACTCGATGTCCTTGCGCACGCTGGCGTAGTCGCGGTGCACGAGGTTCGAAAGATCGGGGCCGACGCGCTGCCCTTCGCCACGGATGACGTGGCACTTCGCGCAGCCCAGCCTGTCACTGAAGAAGAGCCGTTTGCCGGGAAGCCAATGGCCGCCGGCGATGCCGGGAATCTGACGTTCCATTGGCGCGGCCGGCGCCGCGTCGGAAGGCTGCGCCCAGGGCAGGAGCCAGCGGCGCAGCGGGAAAGGCCGCGGGCGCGGGTCGTCGGCCGTGAACCACGTCGCCGTCAACGCGACCTCGCCGCCGGTCGCGAGCTTCAGTTCGATCAGCTGCCAGCGTTGTCCCGGAGCGCGCAGTTGCGTTTCGGCGCGCTGTGCGCCCCGGTCGGTTTTCGCGGACCTCAGACTCTTGTCCGCGAGCTTCAAGCTGAAGGGCGCTGACGCTTCAATCACGACCGTCACGTCCTCGGGCGGGCGGAGCCAGTCGATCATCGAACCCGGCTGAACGGCCGGCTGGAGCATTTGCCAAAGGTCAAGTTGACCTCGCAAACGAAGCTGGCCCGATTGATTGAGCAGGGAAAGCAATCGCTCGTGTTCCGCGCTTCCCCTGGTCAGCTCGCGCGCTACCTGCAGATCGAGATGGGGCAACCAGCCGAACCAGGATTTCTTTTCATCGACAGACTCCCACTGCGCTTCCACGCCGGTGAGGTCGGTCAGAAGGTCGATTTCCTCGTGGGTGCCGAGGTCACGAGTCGGATTTGACATGCCTGATATCCGCCTCCTTGCGTCGGCGGCTACGGAAGGCAGCGTCACCGCATAGTTCACCGCAGGATTTCGCGGCCGGGTCACGAGCGTCAGCGTGCGGTGATCAGGACTCACGCTCGCGCTCAGGATTTCATGCGTGTACCGCGGTGTTGCAAGCTGGTCATACACGACTTGATAACCGGGCCGGAGGGTTTCGAATCGGTCACCGGCCGCGGCATACTTTCCGGATTCGACACGCGCCTTTTTTGACAAATCCTTCAACCCCTCGACATCCAGAGTGCGATCGAAAGCAATCTTCAAGTCGGTCGGACTCGCGTTCCAGGTCGCGACCGGCTGCGGCGTCTCGCGGTCCTGGTAACGAATGCGCCAGAGCTTCCCCCTGCCGTTCGGGCCGCTGCCCCAGTCGGGCAGTCCGCTGTGCGTCGCCACGATCAAATCGCCGCGCGCTGACACGCAGGCGTCCACCGTGAGCATCTGCAACGTGGCGAACAATTGCGCCTGCGCGACGTAGCCGGCTGTCGTTTTCACCAGTTTCGTCCGCCAAAGCTTCCCGCGCGAGTAACCTGCGATGATGGCGTCGCCAGCCCAGCTCGCCGAGCCAAACCACGCATTCGTAGCGGCCGACGTGAGGAGGATCTGACGATCTGCTCCCGACCCTGAGTGAGCCTCCTCACGTCGGCTGCTACCAAAGACATTAAAACACAATCCGCACGTGCTCTGATGCTGCGGCGCGTAATCGAACAGACTTGGTTCATCGATCACGTCGGGCAAATGCCGTGGGTGCCGTGGCGGAAATCCGTAATGGCGCCCGGGCTGAATGTGCAAGAGCTCGTCAAACGGATTTCCGTTGGGCACCCAGGTTGCGCCTTCCTGGTCGGTGCAAAAGAGATCGCCGTAACGGTTGAACGCGAGGCCCACAGCGAAGCGGATGCCCGTGCACACCGTCTCGCGCTTCGAGAAGTCCGGGCTGACTCGCTGAATCGTTCCCCGTTCCATGGTCGTGCGATAACGGGGCTGGCCCGTGGCCTTGTCGATCAGATATGGTTCGGTAAAACTCGCCGTGCCGAGGCTGAAGTAAATGCTGCCGTCCCGGGCCACGGCGACACCGAGTGCATCCACGCCCTGTTGCTCGCTTCGCTCAGTCCAGGTCGCCACGGTGACCTCGGCGTCGGCGCGATCGTCGCCGTTGGTGTCCACAATCAACGCCAGTTTGTCTTTGGCCGCCACGAACACACCGTTGCCGCGCGAGTAGCCGGCCGGCGTGAGGGCTGCCCCAATGGGTGCGCGCAAAGTCTGCCTGTCCCAGAACGGCTCCACCTTGTCCTCCAGTCCGTCGCCGTCGGAGTCGCTCAACAGCCAGAGGCGGCCGTCGTAGCCGACCGCGACGAGTTTGCCGTCGGCGCGATA
>QHPW01000386.1 GCA_003219675.1 Verrucomicrobiota bacterium | reverse complement strand
CGCGCCCAGGCTCGCCCATCAACGCGTCATCCTTGAGAGCAAAGATCTTCCGTTCAAGTGCACCCTGGAAACGCAGAACTTCGTGCCACCGGACGAGAAGAAACTGACCTTCTCCGCTTACGGCTATCAAGGCACTGATGTTTGCGTCGTGGAGTTCGATACAAAAAAAGTCGTGGACCTCACCAACTCGCCGGACGAATACGACGAGCCGGAAGGGATCTTTCCCGACGGCCAGTTTACCCTGGTCGAATGCGACCGGCAGAACCGGAAGGGTTCGAATCATGTTGACCTTTGGAAGCTGCGCCTGGACGGCGGCGGTTACATGGAACGGCTCACTTACTTCAGCGATTATCCGGGTTATAAGTCGTCCAATCCGGTCGTGAGCGATGACGGCTTGTTTATGGCGTTCCAGATGGCGAAGTCGAAAGACCCGGCCGGCGTCGGCTACGGGATTTTCATTTACGATTTGGCGAAGGCAAAGACCTACAAACGGTGACGCCGTGAAGTTTCTTGGATTTTATCCCGAGACGGCCGTGGCCAGAGCACGAGCGGCGGGCGTTCCGCCTCGAGTGCCGACTTTGGCTCAATCGCTCGGCGTCGGGGCGGGAGGATTTTGCCTGGTCGCCGTCGTTGTTTTTTCCATCATCGCAGCCACCGACAAATGGATGAGGCATCATCTGGGGGAAGTCGGTTCTTACGGGGTCTGGGCTTTGTTGTTCGTCATTCCAGCGGGCGAATTGTTCAGACGGCTGGTGATCAGCCCGGCGCCGGTATTTCGGTTTTACGTCCTGTTCACCCTGGCGTTCCTCCTTTACAGCACCGCCTGGACGACGGGCTATGTGCTGTTGCGAAACAAACCGGGCGAATGGCTGGGCTCGTTGCTGGCCGCGATGGCCCTTGGACTGACGCTTGCCACGGCGTTTGATGCTCCGAAACAAGTGTTGAAGGTCATCGCGATTCTGTTCGTGGCCCGTTCGGTCGGCTATTTCACCGGCGAGTATCTGCACCAGGCCGTTTCGGGCATGGCCGGCTGGCTGCTTTGGGGCGCCGGGTACGGCCTGGGTCTGGGCGCGGGGCTGGGCTACACGCTCTACGCCTGCCAGGCGCCGGCGCGGGAACGGTTGAAAGCGGTCCCGGCGTCCGCCGCCCCCTCGACGATGTCCGGTTGAATTTTTCATGAACGAAATCGTCACCGTCACCGACCTGTCGAACCGGGAGTTTCTCGAAGCGTATGCGCAAGCGGGGCGCTTTTGAAACGAGGGTCGGGCAGGAGCAAACTCGATCGGCTGCGGGTCAGATTGCGCCGCCGCGCGCGCGTCCGGATCAAGCATCTGAAGGGGGCCCTCTCCTAGACAGTCAGGCGCGAGGCTGCCGGCCGGCGCCGGGGAAGCCGAGGGCGGTGTCAAGAATCCCTGGTCACCACGGCGTGGAAGGTTTCGTTGAGGCGGCTGCCCTGGCCTCGCTGCGGTGGCCGCGACGATCTTCCCGGCTGAACCGTTTCTTTTTGGCCGCGGAACCAAAGATCTGCGTCCATTGTCCGTTCTTGAACACGCTCATGTAACCGCCTTTCAGAATCTGGAACGGCTTTTTGACTTTCTTAAGCTAATCGAACTGCGCCGAACCGGCCCTGCGGAACCCCTCGAACCAGGCGGGATAGACAAAATCGCTCATCGCGACGCCGTCGATGGCGAATTCCTCCTCCTCGACCGCGTCCGCAGTTTCGTAGGCGTAAATCAAGCCCTTTGGACCGGTCGCGCAGAGGTTGATGGCAGGGTCCACCAGCATCTCGGCCAATTCGTGGCTCGCGGTGACGCTGACTTTCTGCCCGACCTGCAGGGTGGTTTGAACAAAAACCTTGGAGAGCGGAAGGCCGTCCGGTGTCAGGTCATGATAACCCAGCGCATCCTGCACGTCGGCATTGTCCAGGAACACGATTGCCCATGCGCCGGCGATGAATTTGTCCGAGCGCACCAGTTTTGCCGGCGTGCCCCAGACCGGCGCGAAACTCGAGTCCACAAATTTTTGCAGGGCCGCAACCAGGGCCTTGAAATTCACCCCCAGAGGAACGGTCGCGTTATTGATGCAGGCAATGGTCGGGATTTGACCGTGGTCGAAGGCCGCCATGACAATTCTGTGCGGTTTCATGGTTTTGATTGGTTAAGTCTTTTCACATTACGTCACGATCTGACCGTTGCCGATGCCGATCCACTTGTAGGTGGTCAGCTCCTCAAGTCCCATCGGGCCGCGGGCGCCGACTTTGTCGGTGCTGATGCCGATCTCGGCGCCCATGCCGAACTCGGCGCCATCGGTAAAGCGCGTCGAGGCGTTCCAGTACACCGCGGCGGAATCGACCTCCGCCAGGAACTGTTTGGCGTGCGCCTCGTTCTTCGTCACGATGCTGTCCGAATGCGCGGAACCGTAGCGATTGATGTGGTCGATCGCCTGTTGCACGTTGTCCACGACGCGCACGTTGAGGATATAATCGTTGTATTCAGTGGACCAATCCTGGTCCGTCGCAGGTTGCAGGTTGCAGGTCGCAGGCTGGAGAATGGCGCGTGTGGTTTCATCGACGCGGAGGTGCACCTTCTTCCCGCCGAGCAATCGATCCATCGCAGGCAGGAACTTTTTAGCGACCGCTTTATCGACCAGCAGCGTCTCCATCGCGTTGCAGACGGCGGGCCGCTGGCACTTCGCGTTCATCACGATTTCCTCGGCCATTTTCAAGTCGGGGTCAGCATCCACATAGACGTGGCAGAAGCCCTTGTAATGTTTGATCACCGGAACCTTCGAGCATTCGGTTACCGCGCGAATCAGCCCTTCACCGCCACGCGGCATGCACAGGTCAACGAACTGTGTGAGCGAGAGCAGTTCTTTGATGGCCTCACGCTCGGTCGTTTGGACGACCTGGATTGCGTCGGTGGGAAACGATGGCAGTTGCCTTCGCGCCGCCTCGACCATGATTTCGGCAATGACGCGATTGGAGTTCAGCGCTTCCTTGCCGCCGCGGAGAATGGTTGCGTTGCCGGACTTGAAGCAAAGGCTCGCCGCGTCGGCGGTCACGTTCGGTCGGGATTCATAAATGATGACCACAACGCCGATGGGCGTGGAAACTTTCTGGAGCTTCAAGCCGTTGGGGCGGACGCGTTGGTCCAGAATGCTGCCCACCGGGTCGGGCAGGGCGGCCACTTCGCGCAGTCCTTTGGCCATCGCAGCAATGCGTTTGTCGTCCAGCTTAAGCCGATCGAGCATCGCAACAGACAGGGCCATCTGAGCTGCGCCGTCCATGTCGCGCGCGTTGGCCTTGCGGATGTCTTCGCGGTTTTGTTCCAGCGCGTCGGCCATGGCGACCAGGCATTCGTTCTTTTCGGCCGTCGTCAGTCTGGCCAACTCGCGCCCGGCCGCCTTGGCCTGCCTGGCCAACTGTGACATCTGTTCCGTCAGCGTCATGACACGAAGTTACGTTAAAATCGGAGAGTGAAAAGCGGGAAGTGAACCGACGCCGGAAGGCGACGGTCGCGCCCGACACTGCATTGCCATTGCAGGGCGAACAGAAACGAGACATCAAGACCGACCAAAGCAGGGCAGTCCTCACTTTTGGCTCCGGCGATGATTTGGACATCGAGCAAATCGTTTCACGGCCACGGTCCTCTGGTTCAAGGTCTTCCCGGCCGCTTTTGCAAGTGCCTCTTTTTTTGACAACCCGACCCGGCCTATAGCGAAACATCCATGGCACAAGGGGTGCGACATCCTCGTCCGCCGCACTGAAAAACTGTGACACAGGCGAATATGAAAATAATCTTTCCTTGGGCACACCCGGTTCGAACCGTCGCGAGAGCCACATTGTTGGCGCTGCCGCTCGCCTGTTTGCTCCTCAGCGGATGCGCCTCGGCTCCGCGTTCGGCGTCGGCGAGATCCACGGGAACGGCCCCCGGCACTCTGGCGACGCAAACCGGTCTGGCCTCGTATTACGGCGGTCAATATCAAGGCCGGAGAACCGCGAGCGGCGAAATCTTCGACGTGAACAAACTCACGGCGGCGCATCGCTCGCTGCCGTTCGGGGTTGTTGTCCGGGTGACGAACCTGGCGAACAGCCGCTGGGCCGTCGTCCGGATCAACGATCGCGGACCCCATACCGGGAACCGCATCATCGACGTCTCGCTGGCTGCGGCACGGCAGCTCGATATGCTCGCTGCCGGCGTTGCGCGGGTTCGGGTGGAATCCATTAACGAGAAGGGGCAGCCGGTTGCCGGCATCGCGCCCGGTGTTGATGAAATCTGCCTGGCTCGTTTGAGCCCGGAGGACCTACGCTCAGAGGGCCTGGCCGGTTCAGTTCTTCCCTGACGTCTCCAGGAACCTGGTGGGGCGAGACTCCGTCGAGCCCTAATTCGGTCGCTGGGAGATCAGGGCTCGACGGAGTCTCGCCCCACCGTTCATGGTGCCGATACGCAATTGTGAGGTCGTGGGAGCTTTCTATTGCATACTTACGGCTGAGCCAGGCTTGAGAAGCTCTCTGGCTGCGCAGTTCCGTGAAAGCCAGACTTCTGACTCGGATTGCGGGAACTCAACGCCCGAGCTGGAGCGCCCGCAGCAGTGCCTCGTTGACAATCAAAGGCGCCGGCCCCAGCACAATTAGCCACGCGAAACCCACGTTTACCTTTGGGTAATTTGTCAGCCAGTTCCGTTCGGCGAGGATGCCCAAAGGCTGCACACCGAAGTAAAGCATCATCGAACCGAACGGCGCGTGCCCGGTCAGGAACCATAAGTTCAGGTTGAGAACGATTTCGTGGATCAGGCCGGAGACCAGAAAAACCAGCATCAGGGCGGTCACCGGCCTGGCTCGCCAGCGCCGGAAGATGACTTGCCGGAACCAGTCGCTGAACCACGCGTTCCAACGCTTGCCCCAGAAATCAGCCACACTGCGCGCGGCGAGGACGGCGTCGTGCGGCAGTGGCATGAGTCTTCCGGTGGGCAGATAGAGCGCGCATATGATTGAGCCGCCCGATTCGCCCATGAGCCAGACCAGTGGCGCTCCCAGATAGCTCAGCGACCAACCGGAAAGATTCAGCGTCGTGACGAGCCGCCGATAAATCCAGTGACAGATCAGAAACGCGCCGGTCGCCAGAACGCATCGGATGAAGGTCTGTCGAACGTCGTCGGCAGTGGCCATGACAACTCTCCGCCACGAGTCCACGGAAGCGAGAGGGGACAGGATGAAGCACAGCCGGTTACGGACCGGTCGTCGCGCGCAGCGCAGGCTGAGTGCTTTCATTAAAAAACCCAGCGCAGCCACGGTCGCGACGAAAGCCCAGGTCATGCTCCAGTCTGTGGTGGCGAGGATTGGTTTCACGAATCCTTTGACAGGCCGCCATCGTAAACCGCATTCGCCGTCGCGCCCGTCGCCGCGTCGCAACTCACCTCAGCTTTTTCACCAGCACTTTGGACTTGCGGCCGCTCTGTTCGTATTTTTCGCGGCGACCGGGCGGCAAGTCATCCGGCGTTCCCTCGACAAACCCGCCCTTGGACTGGAAGTAAGTGAAAGCCTGGGTCGAGAGCGCGAGCAATTCACTCAGGCCCATTTCCCGCGCTTTGCTTTCGGCAAATTGGATCAGCTTGCGTCCGATCCCCTGGTTTTCGTGCGACGGATTGACGTAAAGACAGGCCAGTTCGCCTTTCTTTTGTTCGGTATAGATATGCAACGCCACGCAAGCGACCGGGTTCCTGTCGATTTCAAAGATAAAGAAGTCGCCGATGCTTTTCTCGATACCGCCGCGGGTGCGTTTGACCAGTTCCTCCGATTCCACCGCCTTCTTGGTCAGGAGTTGAATCGCGCGCACGTCCTTTTTCTTGGCCGGCCGAATCTGCTGGTATTCATTGGCGTAAATGAGAGTGCCGATGCCTTCATTGGAAAAAACCTCGGCGAGCAGGCCATCGTCCACGCGGCCGTTGATGACGTGGACGCGTTGAATGCCTTCCTTGCAGGCAGCGGCGGCGTGAAGAGCCTTGGACAGAATTTCGGGCGCAAACAGGTTTTTATTCTGGGCAAGCAGACCGGCCAGTTCTCCGACGAGCATCTGGCGAATCAAGGCGCCCTGGTAGATCAGACCGTCCAGCGTGGTGATGTAGATGAGTTTGATTGCGCCCAAAGCTTTCGCGATTTCAAGCGCGACGCTGTCCGAGTTGACGCGATAGGTTTTGCCGTCGCCGTCGAAACCGAGCGGCGGCACGACCGGAACGATGCCCTGGTTCAGCAAGGTCTGGAGCAGCTCGACATCGACGCGCTCGACTTTTCCGGTGAAAAGATGATCGACGCCCTGGATGATGCCCATCGGGTGCGCGATGACGGCGTTGGTGCAGGCGGCGCGCAGGTCGTTGGCGGAAAGGCCTTCAAGAATTTCGTGCGTGATCCGGTTCGCGCCGGTCAGCGCCAGCTTCAGCGTATCCGCGTCGGTCACTCCGGCGCCGTCCAGGTCAGTCGGCTTCAGCTTGAGTTCTTCGGCCAGCGCTTTGATTTGCGCCGAGGCGCCGTGGACGAGCGCGACGCGGATGTTCAGCGAGCGGAGGACCGCGATGTCGAGCAGGATGTTGGCGAAGTTTTCGTCGGTGACGATGGCGCCGTCGATGCTGAGGATGAAGATTTTTTCGCGAAAGCGCGGGATGTATTGGAGGATGCCGCGCAGGTCAGTGGGTTTCACGTTGGATTATTCTCGAATGCGTCGGTTGTGTCCGTGTCGGTTCAAACCATGGATAAGTATTCGGGCTGGTCACCGCGTCGAGTCCAGCGCCTTTTTCAGCGCGACGATGCAGCGGTTGTTTTCCTCCGGCGTGCCGACGGTGACGCGAATCCATTCCGGCAATTGATAGCCGCCCATCGGCCGGGTGATGACGCCGAGTGTCTGCATTTGTTCAAAAATCCGCTGGCCGTCGCGGACGCGGGCGAGGACGAAGTTCGCGTGGGAGGGGATGAATTCCAGGCCAAGCTGACGGAACGAGTTTTGCAGGTAATCGAGTCCGAGCGCGTTGTTGGCGCGGGTCCGGGCCAGGTGCTCTTTATCGTCCAGGGCGGCCAGCGCGCCTGCCTGGGCGATGGAATTGATGTTGAACGGCTGGCGAACCTTTTCGAGCGCCGCGATCAGCTCCGGGTGTCCGATGCCATAGCCCAGCCGCAAACCGGCCAGGCCGAAAATCTTGGAGAATGTCCGCATCAGGAGCAGATTCGGTTTCGAGCCGGAGCGAATGAGCGGCAGCAGATCCACCGGCTTTTCGAGAAAGTCAATGTAGGCCTCGTCCATCACCAGCAGCACGTGGTTCGGGACCTGGTTCACCAGCCGGACGACCTCTTCTTCCGGAGCGAGCGTGCCGGTGGGATTGTTGGGATTGGCGACCAACATGACTTTGGTGTTCGGCGTAAGGGCGTCGAGCATCGCGGGCAGGTCGTGCGCGTAATTCCGCGCCGGAACCGAAACCAAACTGGCGCCAAACAGGTGCGTGACGATCGGGTAAACGGCAAAACAATATTGCGATACAACCACATCAGCGCCCGGTTTCATTAACGCGTGGCCCACGAACTCGATGATCTCATTCGAGCCGTTGCCGAGAAGCAGGTTCTCCGGCGCCACTTCAAGTTTCTGCGCCAGCTTTCGCTTCAGCTGAAAGGCGTTGCCATCCGGGTAAAGGTGCAGGTTTTTCAGCACCCGTTCCATCGCTGCCAGCGCGGCGGGAGACGGCCCGAGGGGGTTTTCGTTCGAAGCCAGTTTGATAATGCTCTGGACCGGCAGGCCCAGTTCGCGCGCGACATCTTCGATGGGCCGGCCCGGTTGATAGACCGGGAGGTTTTGGAGCGCGGGATTGAGGGAAATCGGAAGTGACATGACACTAGAGCGCGTCGAGGATTCTCTTCACATCCACGTGCCGGGCAATGAGGTCGCGGATCAGCGAAATCTTTTGCGTGTCGTCGGGCCGGGTTTTGACCGTCAGGTCGTGGACTTTTGAAGCGACGTAATAACTGTCGTCCGCGACGGAAAGGACCGGGAAGGGCATTTTGCTGATGACCTTGTGGGCCTCCTTGCTGGGTTTGAGGTTGCGGGTCAGGATCATGCCGGCCAATCCGCTGTCGGCCTCGCCGGAAAGGGTCGTGGCCACGGCGAGAATGATGTCCTCGCGGTCGCCCGGGGTGATGATGAGCACGCCCTTTTTGAACAACTGCAGGGCATTTTGCACGCCCATGGCGCCGATCAGGACCTCTTCGACGGAATTATGAAACTGGTCCGTCGGGTTCAGCACTTCGGCGTTCAGCTCTTCGCGAATCAAATCCATCGTCGGCTGAGAGAGGATCGGCTGATGCGGGACGACGCCGAGCAGTTGGAGCCCTTTTCGCTCCAAACCCCGGCGGGCGAATTCGGTGATGGAATCGATTTTTTTCCCCAGCACTTTGTTGAGGATGACGCCGATGACCTCGACGCCCTCCTTTTCGAACAGCGCCTGGTTCAGCGAGACTTCGTCGATGGGTTTGCCGATGCCCCCCTGGGTGACGATGATGACTTTTGCGCCGAGCAGTTTGGCCACGCGGGCATTCGACAAATCAAACACCGAGCCGACGCCGGCGTGGCCGGAGCCTTCGCAAAGCACAAAGTCCTTTTCCCAGGCGACACGGTCAAAGGCATTCTGGATGCGCTCGACGAGCGCGTCGTAGTTGGATGATTCGAGATATTTCCGGGTGAAATCCGGCTCGACCGCAATCGGGCTCATGTCCACGAGCGGGCAGTTGAGTTGGTAAACCCGGTCCATTAAAACGGTGTCTTCGTCAATTTTCTGCTCTTCAATTTCGACGAACCGCTGCCCCACCGGCTTGATGTAGCCGATGCGGGGATAAACGGTCTGCAGCGCGGCCAGCAACCCCAGCGACGCGGTGGTCTTGCCGTCGTTTTGACGCGTCGCCGCGATAAACACACGCGGCGTGGTGGTGTTTTTAAGCGGCTCGAGGGTTTCTTCGGAGGCAGACACTCAGAGGAGGGCTTTTTCGGTGGGGTCGCTTTATTCTCCAGGCAGCTTCTGGCCGGCACCCGGATAAAGTTTGCCGTATTCGACCGCCTGAACGCCGACGATGGCAGCGACGCCGAGAATGTCGTGCGCATTGGAACCGCGCGAGACATCCGCGGCCGGGCGATCCAGGCCGAGGAGAATCTGGCCGTACGCGTTGGCGCGCGCAACGTGCTGGATGAGTTTGCTGGCGATGTTGCCCGAATTGAGGTCGGGAAAAATCAGGACGTTGGTGCGGCCGGCGACTTTGCTGTCGGGCAGTTTGCGCGCGGCGATCTCGGGGACCAATGCCGCTTCCACCTGCAATTCGCCGTCGAAATCCGCTTCCAACATTTTCTCGCGCGCCTTCTTTTCGGCCAGCGCGGTGGCAGCCTGCACTTTGCCTATGGAGGGATGGGTGGCGCTGCCTTTGGTGGAGAAGGACAGCAAAGCGACGTGGGGACGCGTGCCCAGAAGCTGGCGGGACAGTTGCGCGGTGGAGACGGCGATGTCGGCGAGCTGGTCCACCGTCGGGTCGGGGATGACGCCGCAATCGGCCATGAACATCACGCCGTTGGCACCGAAGCGCGTGTCCTCGACCTCCATGACCATGCAGCTCGAAGCCGTGGCGGCCTGCGGAGCGACTTTGATGATCTGGAACAAGGGCCGCAACACGCTGCCGGAAATTTCATTCGTGCCCGAGACCAGTCCGTCGGCCTGATGCATCGCCACCATCATGGCGCCGAAATAATTCGGCTTGAGCACCGCCTCGCGCGCCTCGCGTTCTTTGATGCCCTTGTAACGTCGCAGCAGTTCGAAGCGGCGCGCGAAGTTGTCCAGTTCCTCGCTTTCCTCGGGATTGAAGATGCGGACACCCTCGATCGGGACATTCAACCGTTCGGCGGCCTCTTTGATTTTCGTGCGGTCGCCGAGAAGGATGGGGACGCCGAGGCGAAGCGAATAAAACTGGCGAGCCGCCTGCACCACGCGCGGCTCGGTCCCTTCCGGAAAGACGATCCGTTTCGGGTGCCGCTGCAGTTTTTCGATGACACTGCCAATGAATCGCATGGCCGTTTAGTAACCGAGCGCGGACCAAACTGCAACAGATGAGTGCGAAGTTATTTGTCCGCCGGGAATCTAGACGTAGAGGGCCGCCTGCAGGTCCCGCACCAACACGCTCATGTAGGGGTAGCGCCTGTCCGGGTCGCGTTCGAGGCATTTCAGGATCGCCTTTTCCAACGCCGCGGGGATGTCCGGATTCAATTCGCGCGGCGCAACGAAATCCAGACTTCGATCCAGTTGCTTGCGCAGGATTTCGTCGGGCGAGTCGCCGGGAAACGGCTTGCGACTGGTGAGCAATTCGTAAGCGGAAACGCCGTAGGCGAAAATATCCACGCGATGGTCGATCGGTTGGCGGCGAATCTGTTCGGGCGCCATGTAGGCCGGCGTGCCGGGGTTGTCCGACATCTTTTTCGGCTTGTCCGGCTTGGGTCGCGCGAGGTCGAAGTCCACCAGCCGGACGCTGGCGTTGCGGGTCAGCAGGACGTTTTCCGGCTTGAGATCGAGGTGCATGAAGCCGCTCTCGTGCACGTGCTCGAGGGCAATGGCCGTGTCGATTAAAATGTTTCCGATATTTTCCGTGAGCACCCGATCGGTGCGCGCGAAGAGCAGTTTCAGATTTTCGCCCTCGACGTATTCCATCGCGAGGAACCGGTCGCCGTCGATTTTGCCGTGGGCCATGTAACCGATGACGTATTCGTGGTTGTGGATTTTGGAGAGGATTTCGCAACCGCGCAGGAAACGGCGTTTGGCGGCAAGATTAAAACGGAGGTGATGGTGCAACAGGCGGATCGCCACCGCTTTGCCCTGGGCGTCGGTCGCCAGCCAGATGCTGGCCATGCCGCCGCGGTTGATCAACTCCTGCAAAAAGTAGGGGCCAAACTGGCCGGGCTGGCGCAGTTCAGTCTCGCCCGTTCCTGAGCTTCCAAACAACGGCATTGTCAATGGCGCCTGCTCTTTAACACGCCGGCCAGTCCCATGCCACGAATTTCTGGTCCGCCGGCCAATTCCAGGCTTGGCCGGAACGGAGGCGAACCCTAGCGTTGAGCCATGCGTCCGGCTCGCTCGCTTCTGATTTACACCGGGATCGTGTTTTTAGGCGGCGCGCTGCTGGCTCCGTGGCTGTACTGGACGTTTCAATGGCTCGCCGCCCTTCTTCCGGCGTTTCGAAAGCTGGCGGACAATCCGTTTCATCGCTATGTCAATCGCTCCCTGTTGGCGCTGGCTTTGACCGGACTCTGGCCGCTGCTGCGCAGCCTCGGTGTTCGCGGCTGGCAGGACGTTGGACTGGCGAAGCCGACGGGCCAATGGCGCAGGCTCGCCGCCGGCTTCGCGCTTGGCTTTGCGTCGCTGGCCTGCGTCGCTGGCATTGCTTTGGCAGTCGGCGCGCGCGGGGTGAACCCGGAAGTTTCTTCCGGTCGCTGGATCGGGACAGTTGCGGGGGCGGCGCTGACGGCGGCGATCGTGGCGGTGGTGGAGGAAATCCTGTTTCGCGGCGCGATATTCGGCGCACTGCGGAGGACGTGCCGTTGGCCGATCGCGCTTTTGATCAGCAGCGGGATCTATGCCCTGGTCCATTTTTTCAGCAAGCCCCGGTCGCCCGACGAAATCAACTGGGCTTCGGGCCTTGCGCTGCTGCCCGCGATGCTGCGCGGGTTTATCGACCTGGAACAGGTCGTGCCCGGTTTTTTTAACCTGACGCTGGCGGGGGCGTTATTGGCGCTGGCTTATCAGCGCACGGGCAATCTCTATTTTTCCATCGGCCTTCACGCCGGCTGGATTTTCTGGCTCAAGTCCGCCGGTTTGCTCACGCGCGAAGTGGCCGGGGCCGATGTGTGGTTCTGGGGCACAGGCAAATTGAGCGACGGTTGGCTGGCCACGGGCGTGCTTTCACTTGCGCTGGGGTCGCTCTGGAAACTGCTGCCGCCCGAAAGAAACACCGAAATTTCCGCCATCCGGTGAATGCGTTCATGCTGAAAACCGGGCTGAAAAGGTGGCTTGATGCCGGGCTTGGCTTTTTCTACCCTCCCGTCTGTCAACTCTGTTATTCCGAATCGGCGACGGCGGCCGAAGGCTACGTCGGGGCGCATTGCTGGCAAGGCGTGCGCTTTATCAAACCGCCGTATTGTGAGTGTTGTGGTCTGCCGTATGAAGGCGAAATGACGACGCGTTTTGAATGCAGCAACTGCCGGGAAATGGAACTTCACTTCCAATCCGCGCGGGCCGCGGTCGTCGCCGGAAAGCGGGTGCTCGATGTCATTCATCGCTACAAATATCAGCGCGCGCTCTGGTTCGAACCGTTTCTGGCCGATCTGCTCGTTCGCGCAGCGGTTCCGGCATTAATCGCTGAACCGTGGGACATGATCGTGCCCGTGCCGCTGCATCCTTTGAAAAAACGCGAACGCGAATTCAACCAGGCTGGACGCCTCGCCGCCTGCCTTGGCGCCGCCACCGGGATTGCCGTGGACACGCGCCTGCTGCGGCGCGTCGAACCGACCCGGACGCAGACGTTGCTCACGCGCAGGCAACGGGCGGCCAACGTGCGCAACGCCTTCGCGGTCCGGCCCGGTTGCCAACTTGACGGGGAGCGCGTTATCATAGTGGACGACGTGTTGACGACCGGTGCGACGACGAGCGCCTGCGCCCGGGCTCTGCAGAAAGCCGGGGCGGGTGAGATCCGCGTCTGGACGGTGGCGCGCGGTTTGTAATTTATGAACGCTTGCTTCGAGCTGAGTATGGCCGGAACACCAGGGGTGTGCCGGTTGCATGGCTCTCAACTCCTGGCCCTCAACGCTCAACCCTGTTCCTGAGCCATGTCCACCACCGCATTCAACAAGAAAACCCTTGGCCTGGAAAGTGGCGAACCCGCCGTGACTCCGCCGCTGGCCGGCGCCGAAGCCAGTTTCGCTAAAAAGCCGAAACTGGGATCCACCAAATCCAAAAAGCGCGACATCCCGGAAGGCCTTTGGACCAAGTGCCCGAAATGCTCGACGATGATTTTCGACAAGGAACTGGACGACAACCTCAAGGTGTGCACCAAGTGCGGCCATCATTTCGCCATCGGCGCCCGCGAACGCATCAATGCCCTGGTCGAGACCTGTTCTTTCGAGGAGATGGACGCGGAAATGAGCAGCGTTGACGCGCTGAAGTTCACCGGCGTGGCGGCCTACACCGACAAGCTGGAGGAAAACCAGAAAAAGACCAGGCTCAAAGACGCCGTCATCACCGGGATCGGCAAGATCGACGGCCATCGCGTGGCGCTCGGTGTCATGGACTTTGAATTCCTGGGCGGTTCCATGGGCTCGGTCGTCGGTGAAAAACTGACGCGCCTGATCGAGGCTGCGACGGAAAAGGCGTTGCCGCTCATCATCATTTCCACCAGCGGCGGCGCGCGGATGTATGAAGGCATGTTCAGCCTGATGCAAATGGCCAAGACCTGCGGCGCGCTGGCTTACCACGCCAGGCAGGAATTGCCCTATATCAGCGTGCTCACCAATCCCACCTACGCGGGTGTCATGGCGAGCTTCGCGAGCGTGGGAGACCTGATCCTGGCCGAGCCGTGCGCCATGATCGGCTTCGCCGGCCCGCGCGTGATCAAGGACACCACGCAGGCCGAACTGCCGCCCGGGTTTCAGACCGCTGAATTTCTCATGGACCGCGGCCTCATCGACGCCATCGTGCCGCGCAAGGAGATGAAGGAACGCTTTGGTTACTACCTCGAATTCCTGACCGAGCGCATGAAAAAAGCAGAGGCGCCGGGGTGAGGCGGAGCGACTCTGAGCGATCCAGGTTTGGCGCAGCCCCGCGGACTGTCAATCGCCCTTTGCCCGGAAGTACCGGTGCGTCGTCAGGTTCGCTTTCGGAATCGTATAGGTTCCTTGTGGATTCCCCGGCACATCCTCGAACGGTCCGTCAATATCGCTCGCGGATTGCAGTGTGCCGGCGAACGTGACCGTCATGTCCCCATTCGATTGGAGGGAGAGATGGACTACGGTCTGGACCCGTCCTGCATCCACCGGCGCGCGAGCAGGAACGGTGACTGTTAAGTCATCCACGGCAAATATGTAATCGGGCGACCCGACAAAAACAACCCGGTCCACTCCCAGATAATCGAAATTGATGAAAGTGGGAGCCGCGTTAATCACGGTGTAGGTATGATCGTAAGTGACAGCCGTTCCGACGGAGCCCTGGACCCGGACGTGCATCTCGGTCGGTCCCGCCTGGGAATCAAGTGCCATCGTCAAATAAGCCGACTTCAAGGTAAACGGGGTATCGCTGCTGATGGAGGCAGGGTCGCCGTATCGATTGAATGCGACATTGTCCGGCGAAACCACTCCAGCCCGATAGCCCGAAGTCACCGGCAGGACCGAGCCGTCCAGGACGCCCCAGTTGTTCCATCGCAGGCGGCCATAACCATTCTGGACAAGACCGGGTAACAGATCATCGAACGTCAGTAAAGCTGGATCAACGGTCGGTCGAGCGGACTGGGTGACGGCAAAATTCTGGCCGGCAATATTGATAAATCCGCTGCGCGCAACCGCTGTCGGATCCGCCGCCACCAGGTAAGTTACCGTTCCGCTGCTGGAGTTGTTCAGGCCGGAGAGGATCGTCACCCAGCTATTGGTGTTGGACACACTCCAGGCGCAACCGGCCTGTGTGGTCACGCTCACGACCCCGGTCTCGGATCCAAAGCCGTGCGCGCGGCCGCGGGGCGAGATGGCGAAGGTGCAGCCCGCACCAGGTGGAGGAACGGTGACCGTTAGATTATCCATGACAACTCCGTAATCGGGGGACCCGACAAAAACGACCCGGTCCACTCCCAGATAATCGAAATTGATAAAGGCGGGAGCCGCGTTGCTCACGGTGTAAGTATGATCGTAAGTGACGGTCGTTCCGACGGAGCCCTGGACCCGGACGTGCATCTCGGTCGGTCCCGCCTTGGAATCAAGTGCCATCGTCAAATAAGCCGACTTCAAGGTAAACGGGGTGGCGCTACTGATGGAGGCGGGGTATCCGCAGAATGCCACATTGTCCGGCGAAACCAGTCCGGTCCGAAAGCCCGAAGTCACCGGCAGGACCGAACCGTCGAGCACGCCCCAACTGTTCCATTGCAGCCCGCCGTAGCCATTCGGGATGGAGCCGGGCAATAGATCATCGAACGTCAGCGTCGCTGTGCCACCGGTCGAAACCTGCACGGTAAGCGCGGCGACGGAACTGGTCACGCTGCCTGAATTGTTGGTCACAATCACCGCGAAATTCCCCGCGTCATCGAGTTGCACGTGGCTCAAAGTGAGCGCGCTGGTGCGGGCGCCGGAAGCGTTGCCGCCATCGACGATATTCGTTCCGTTCTTGAGCCATTGATAACCGAACGGCCTGGTCCCGGCGGCGGTGACCGTGAATGTGGCGGTTGTGTCCAGGACATTGGTCCGGCTGGCAGGTTGCGAAGTGATTGCCGGCGGCAAATCCATGCGGAAAATCACTCCGGTATCGTTACTGCCACCGCTGTAGGTGGTGCCGTAGAGACTGCCGTTGCTGCCCAGCGTCAGCGGCGCGTACGAATACCCCCCGCTGGCACGGATGAAATGGAACAAAGTAGTCAAGGTGCCGCCGGGAGTCACCTCGAACACCGACCCGTGGCCGCCACGGCCGCCATGGAGCGCAGTGCCGTAGAAATTACCGTCATCGCCCAGCGTCAGACCCGCCGCCGGATTGAAGCCGTTTTCAAGGGTGAAGTTGGCCAGCGTGCTCAGTGTGCCGTCGGTCGTGACCTTGAACACCGTCCCACAGTTAATGACGCCGCCCTCGAACGTGGTGCCGTAGAGACTGCCGTCGTTGGCCAACGCCAGACCATTTGCCGGACACGGCCATCTGCTGCCGGACAAACTGGCCAGGGTGATCAATCTGCCGTTGGTTGTTACCTTGAACACCGTCTCATGGTAGGCGCTGCCATAGTTGCCGGCGAGGCCGTTGAAAGTCGTGCCATAGAAATTGCCATCGCGGCCGAGCGTCAGACCCCCAGGAACCGATCCGTAGTCGGAGGGGAAGCTGGCCAATGTGGTCAATGCTCCAGTGAGAGTTACTCTGAATACGCTCCCCCTGCTGTCGTTGGCGCCTCCGGTTGTCGTGCCATAGGGATTGCCGTATCTGCGCAACGTCTACCCTGACGCCGGTAACGCGCCGTTATTGTTATTGAAATGAACCAGCGTGGTCAACCTTCCGTCCGGGGCCACTTTGAATACCGTCCCGCGGTCCAGGATGCCCCCCTGAGTTGTCGTGCCGTAAAAATTACCGTCGCCGCCGCGCACCAGACCTGCCGTCGGATTGCGGCCATTGAGAGGCGCATTGGTAAAGGCGGCCAACGTGGTGAACCGGCCGTCTGTCGTCAGCTTGAACACCGTTCCACCCGTGTCGCGGCCGGGGCCGAATGAGGTCACACCGTAAAAATTTCCGTCCGGCCCTTCCACGACCGGGGCCATGGGATTCGCCTGGCCAATAAAATTGTGCAACACATAAGGCTGGAGTGTCCGGGTGGAAGGCTCGGGAACGATTGTGACAATGCGCCCGGGATCGGTGCTTTGCGATGTGGCGTAATACAGCACCAGGGCATTATCTCCGGCGGGCGTATAGTTCCACGTCCCGGAACCTACATTCGCGGAAGGAACGGTTGCGGTAAGCGTTATCGAGGAGAACATGAGAACATTCGAGAAAGCCGTGGACTGGATGTCGTTGAAGCCGACAAAGCCATGAAGCCGTGACAGGACGGCGCGGCTGGCGGAAAAATCCGGAGCAATGCCCTCCAGGTTGCCGAAACTCACGTCCACCGTCCCAAAGAAGGAAGGGCCGTTGGAAAGCACGGAAGGGCCCTGCCAGTTCATGGCCGCGAAAAAGCGGACTGCCTGCCCCAGCGGGGGCTGGACCAGAAACCTCCGGCCCGGAGGAGCCGCAATCGTCAGCACAAACCGGTTGTTGGTGTCGAAATTTCCGGAGAAGGATTGGAGCACAGCGCCGCCACCCGAACCCTGATCCTGGTCCACAAGAAAATCAGTCGCCACGTTCGGGATTCCAGGGAGAGGAGGATCCATTGTGAAGAAGGAGTGCCCGATGGTTGAGGCTTGAACATTACCAACCTCTACGGTCGCCTGAGCGGGTGTGGTGAATTGAAGCGCGAAGAGAAGCCCCCATTTCCACAGCTGTGCACCGGTGGTATCCATTGCTTTCACGCCGAGTGTGAATGTCGTCCTGTAA
>QHPW01000385.1 GCA_003219675.1 Verrucomicrobiota bacterium | reverse complement strand
AAAACAGCGCCCGGAACCGGGGGCGGTGCGCCAGGACAAAACAACAGATCGGCATCGAGACCGCGCCCAAAACGAATCCCCACGACGCGACCGTCACCGGGATCGAAGCGTGAGTGAAACTCCTTGTCGTGAGGTAAAACAGGAAATTCACCCCGGCCAGCCCGAAGAACGAAATGTGAGCCAGACGATAGAGCCGTCGCCGGAAGCTCGCATAACCGCCCAGCCAGCGCTCCTGTTGGAAGTTCAGTCCGAAGCAGAACCCGACCGCGAAGCCGACCACAATCCACAGCCAGGCGAGGATCAGATTTATCCGGGCAGGTGACGCGTTCATAATTCCAAAATTCGATTCAATGGCGCGAGGTTAACCGGACCGCCCGGCGGGGTGTTAATTGATAAAACTTCGCGAAGGATTGATTTAAGCAATCCAGCGCGGGCCTGATGGCTACCTGAGCAACCGCGGCAAAAACGTCGTGAGCGGCGGGAAGTAGGTGATGAGCAGCACTCCGCCGCGTGCAACGTGCCCACGCGCATGAGCCGCACCATGTCCGCCTCGCCGCCCTGCGTGCCGTCGGGATAAATGACCAGCCGCGCGCCGCCACGCGGCGCCTGTTTCCATTTTTCGGCCATGGCCTGAAGCGACTGATGATAAGTCGAGCCGCGCGGGGCGAGTGTGCCGAGGTTGATGCGAATGGCGTTCTCCGCGGCGCGGGGAGCAGCGATCATTGCCAGCGCCAATGCGGCGATAAAATATTTTCCACCATTCGAAAGTTTCATTTGCGATTGGTTTTACTGTTTCTCCGGTGTCAAAACAAATCATCCACTCGCGACAACAGCCACCGGGCGCGCCGTTGCATCACCCGGTTGACCAGACGCCATTCGGGTCTGGCATCGGGATCGATGGCCAGCGCGCGGTTGAGCAGCGACTTGAACCCGTTCACATCCTGTTTCTGCACCTCGACGGCCTCCGCCAGCGCGACGAACGGACCGGCGAGTTGTCCGCCGCTGAGTTCCACGACGCGATCAAAATGTTCTCGCGCCCGCTCCTCCGGTTTGCCGGTGGCGCCCTGACGGCTCATTTCGTAAGTGATCAGGAACGAGTGAATCGCGCCCTGGTCGAAGCTTTCGTCCAGTTCCAGCGCGCGGTCTATGAGCGCCTCGACGACCGGCACGTCGGCGATCAAATCGGGGTTGTCCTTGGAATCGGCAATCGCCGCCGCCCAGGAGAGCGCGGTCCAGTAAAGCCACCGGACCTCATCGGCTCTGGCCACGCGCAACGCGGCCCTTGGGTTTTCGCGCAGTGCCCTGGCAAAACCGGGATGCTTCACTTCGAGGCCGCGCGATCCGTAGTTGCGGGCGCGCAGGTAAAGTCTTCTCGCCCGCGCACGCAATTCCATGGCGGCCGCGAGGTCCTTCTCTTCCATTTCATCCGCATCCTGTTGCACGAAAGCGTAGGCATACTGCGTGAAACCGCTGGCGGAGGCGAACAGGAGCCCCTGGTGCTTCGGACTTTCAACCAGCAGGCTCTCCATCAATTTCAAGCTGAACGGCACCGCAGCTTTGATGAGTTCAGGGTCATCGTCAGACGCAAAGGTCGTCCCGCCGCCGGCAAGGGCATCGCCGACTCTGTTCACCGCCATTTTTTTGATGGAACAGCCGGCGCTCAGAACGCCGAGCAACGCGGCGAACACACCATAGCGCAGGTTCGCCGCGAATCGCCGACACACAATTCCGGGTTCCCCGGTCTGCATCACTTTTCCTTTTTGAGTTCGGCCGTCTTTCGTTTCAAGTTCATTGGCTCGAGGAACGCGTCTTTGGTTTCCAGGTGTTTGAGGACGAATTTTTGCAATTCGGCCGTCGATGCGGTGAGCACGATCCGTTCATCGTTGGTTGAACCCACTTTCTCATGGCGGATCGCCTCGGGGTTCTTTTCGAGCAATTCCTGCAGCCACTTCAAGCTGAAAAAGGAAAGCTGCAGGGCCGAGTCCGATTGCAACAATTTTGCGAAGGAATGGACCCGGACAAAGTGGTATTGCAGCAACTCGCTTCGATTCGTTTCCCGGGACTCTTCTTCCGCGGGGTAGAAGTCGAGGAACAGCACGTCGCCAAGTTTCAGCCGGTGCGCGTCGAACCGCCCGGTCTTGCCGTCCTCGTCGGTATAGATCAGTTTGTATTCGCGGCCGTCGCCCCGGTTGAAGTTCCATGTGTCGTTCGTGCTCACTCCGCCCTGCCAAAGGCCGAGCAAGGCAGGGTCGAACGCAAGCTCCTTCCCGGTGTAAAGCGGATTGAGCGAGACGGGAAAACAGCCTGAAATGAGCAGCAGGGTTCCGAGGACCGTCAGCAGAGTGATTTTTTTCATAACGTTTGTTTTGTGTGATTCATGTTTTCGTTGCGGCCGTTCCAACAACTTCTTCTTTCGACTTTTTTTGTCAGGTGTTGCGCGGGTTTGGATTCTGGCTCGCCGGCGGCCCGCGGTGTTAATTGATAAACTTTGGTTGGAGATTGATTCCTTCAATAGGGCGACAGCATTTCGGCCAAAGGGGATTTCCTTTCACCGCTGCCCGGCTCCGATTTCAATACCCCAACCCGCGGCTGGCGCCGTGTAAGTGGTTAGCGGGGCGACGCCGCGCGTAACGCAGGTTTCCAATCTGCCGTAGCTGTCGAAATCGCTGCAACTCGCGCAAAGTTCTCGGCAAGCGCTAAACAGACCGACAGCTGGGCCCTTCTCGTCGCTGCTCCGCAGCGATTGGCGCCGCTATCAAAACGGATTTGCACCCGAAATGTTTCGTGCGCCTGTCTGTTCTTGCCTCCAATTCAGCGTCTGCTAAAGTCGCGCTCGAACCCCTCAGAGCCATGAACATCCATCACCTGGAGTTGTTCTATTATGTTGCCAGGCATGGCGGCATCAGCGAGGCCGTGCGTAACATCCCTTATGGCATTCAACAGCCGGCGGTCAGCGCCCAAATCATCCAACTCGAGGAATCCCTGGGGGTCACCCTGTTCAATCGCCGCCCGTTTTCCCTGACCGGCGCCGGTGAAAAATTGTTTCGTTTCATCCAGCCGTTCTTCGAGGGGTTGGAGGCTTTAGCGGACGAACTGCGCGGCGGCGCGGCGCAACAATTGCGCTTTGGCGCCTCGGGCACTGTTCTGCGCGATCATCTGCCCGAATTGGCGCAGCATGTGCGTAAAAAATTTCCCAACTTAAAGTTGACTTTGCGCGAAGGGCACCAGCCGCAGTTGGAAACCTGGCTGCAGAAACAGGAGGTGGACCTGGCCGTCACACTGCTGGAGGGCAAACCGCCCCCGGGCATCAACTCGCTGCCGTTGCTCAAGCTGCCGCTGGTGTTGCTGGTCGAAAAATCGAGCCGGCTTTCGTCCGCCGAGGAACTTTGGAAACGTGACAAAATCGAAGAAACCCTC
>QHPW01000384.1:6419-18719 GCA_003219675.1 Verrucomicrobiota bacterium | reverse complement strand
ACGCAGACGCTTCCCTAACTCGACGCGGGTTCGGTCAGACCATGCGACCGGACGCGTGGTGGGTCCAACCATCGCTGGTTCTCCTGGGATTGTCGGCCTTCATCGTTTACTCGACCTGGGCGGCGCTCCAGGGCGCGCACTATCGTTGGGGGCCTTACCTCTCGCCGTTTTACTCGCCGGAACTTTTCGGGGATGCGGCCCACAGTTGGTTCGGCGCGAAACCGGGCTGGTGGCCGGCGTGGCTGCCGTTTTCGCCGGCCCTTTTGATTCTCTGGGCGCCGGGCGGATTCCGACTCACCTGTTACTACTATCGGGGCGCTTACTACAAGGCATTCTGGGCCGACCCGCCTTCCTGCACGGTTGCGGAACCGCGCAAGTCGTATCGCGGCGAGAATTCCTTCCCGCTTATTATGCAAAACATTCACCGTTACTTTATGTATCTCGCGCTCGTCTTCCTGGTTTTCCTTGCGCACGATGTCTGGAAAGCGATGTGGTTCAGCGACGCGGCGACCGGCAAGGCCTCCTTCGGCGTTGGTCTCGGAACGATTGTGCTGGCAGTCAATGTGATTTTGCTCGGCGGTTACACCTTCGGCTGCCACTCGCTTCGCCATCTGGTTGGCGGTGGCATCGACCGGCTCTCCGAAGCGCCGCTGTGCCAGAGGACGTATCGTTGCGTGAGCTGCTTCAATCGCCGGCACATGCTCTGGGCGTGGATGAGTCTGTTCTGGGTGGCGTTCTCCGACCTTTACGTGCGGCTCTGTTCGATGGGCGTCTGGCATGACGTACGAATTTTTTAAACCGATATGATAGAGAAAGTAACCACGGATGGACACAGATGAACACAGATACAGAGGTGATCGTGGCGCAAGCTCGATCGCCTCGCGCTCCATTGGAGGAATTACACGTTAATTCGCGCATGAGCCCAGCTTCCATTCTCATCCGTGTTTATCCGTGTGTATCTGTGGTTGGAGTCCTTTCCGATAATTAATACTGCATGCCTGAGTATCAAACCTTCGAGCACGACGTTCTGGTCATCGGCGCGGGCGGCGCCGGACTTCGCGCGGCGATTGAGGCTTCGGCCGGAGGCGCGTCGGTGGGCATCGTCTGCAAATCGCTGCTGGGCAAGGCACACACGGTGATGGCCGAAGGCGGCATCGCGGCGGCGCTCGCGAACGTGGACGAACGGGACAACTGGAAGGTCCACTTTGCCGACACCATGCGCGGCGGCCAATACCTCAACAACTGGCGCATGGCGGAACTGCACGCAAGAGAAGCGCCCGACCGCGTGCGCGAATTGGAAGCGTGGGGGGCGCTGTTTGACCGCACGAAGGATGGCCGCATCCTCCAGCGCAACTTTGGCGGGCATAAATATCCGCGCCTGGCGCACGTCGGCGACCGTACCGGTCTCGAGATGATCCGGACGCTCCAGGACCACGGCGTGCATCGCGGCATCGATGTCCACATGGAGTGCACCGTCCTCCCCCTGCTCAAGGATGGCGACCGGGTCGCCGGGGCGTTCGGCTACGAACGCGAACGCGGCCGGTTCCATCTGTTCAAGTCGAAGGCCATCGTGCTGGCCACCGGCGGCATCGGGCGCGCTTACAAAATCACCAGCAACAGTTGGGAATACACCGGCGACGGCCAGGCCCTCGCGTATCACTGTGGCGCCGAGCTGATGGACATGGAGTTCGTCCAGTTCCATCCCACCGGCATGGTCTGGCCGCCAAGTGTTCAGGGCATTCTCGTCACCGAAGGCGTCCGGGGCGAAGGCGGCGTTCTGCAGAACAGGGAGGGCAAGAGGTTCATGTTCGAGGACATCCCCGAGCTTTACAAAAGCCAGACCGCCGACAATCCGGAAGAAGGCTGGCGCTATTGCCAGGGCGACAGGAATGCGCGGCGCCCGCCTGAATTGCTCACCCGCGACCACGTCGCGCGCTGCATTGTGCGTGAAATCAAAGCAGGCCGCGGCAGTCCCCACGGCGGCGTGTTCCTCGACATCTCCTGGATCAAACAGAAACTTCCGAACGCGGCGGAACATATCCGGAAGAAACTGCCGAGCATGTATCACCAGTTCAAACAACTTGCCGACATCGACATCACAAAAGAACCGATGGAGGTCGGCCCGACGACGCATTACATGATGGGCGGCGTCCGCGTGGACGGCGACACGCAGATGTCCACAGTGCCGGGATTGTTCGCCGCCGGCGAAGTCGCTGCCGGCCTGCACGGCGCGAACCGGCTCGGGGGAAATTCATTGTCCGACCTGCTGGTGTTCGGCCAGCGCGCGGGAAAATTTGCCGCGCAGTTCGCCAGGGAACACACCGGAAGTCGAATTGACGCGGCGGAGGTGGACCAAGCGGCGCGGCGCGCGTTGGAACCGTTCGAGCGTAAGGGAGCCGGCACCGAAGGCCCTTACCAAATCCAGCACGAGTTGCAGGAAATGATGCAGAACCTGGTCGGCATTGTTCGGAACGAAACCGAGATGTTGCGCGCGTTGGAGGGCGTTCACAAACTGCGTGGACGCGCCCGGCGCGTGGGGGTTCATGGCAATCGCGAATACAATCCCGGCTGGCATACCGCGCTTGACCTGGATAACCTGCTCACGGTGTCAGAAGCCATCACCCTTTCGGCGCTGGAACGAAAAGAGAGCCGCGGCGCGCATTTTCGCGAGGATTGCCCGAACCAGGAAAGCGCGCTTGGCAAAGTGAACACCTTCGTCCGCAAAGGTCCGGACGGCTTGATGCAGGTCCGGCGCGAGCCGTTGGCGGAAATGCGCGGCGAGTTGAAGCAAATCATCGAAGAGATGAAGTGAAGCAGTCCTTAACTCGTAGCAGCCGGGGTAACGAGGCTCTGATTTCTTTACATGTTGAAGCAGTCATGAGCCTCGGGACCTGGGCTGCTGCAAGCATAGAATGAAAACAGCGACGTTTAAGATCTGGCGCGGCGACGCGAACGGCGGAAAGTTCGCGGAATACACCGCTGAGCCGCTGGAATTGCAAGGCCGGCAAATGCGGCTCGTGCTCCGCGGAGGTCAACGGTCTGCCGCGGTTGATGTGCATGACGCGGCTCAGCGACCTGCCTCTCGACAAACCGGTGACCCTTGAGCCGATGAAGGCATTCCCGCACCTCAGGGACCTGGTGACCGACGTGTCGTGGAATTTCAGAGTAAAGAAGAAAATCAAGCCATTCAAGCCGCGTCCACCCGACGCGCCGGACGGTACCTGGCGCATGGCGCAGGCCGACGTGGACCGGGTGCAGGAGTTTCGCAAGTGCATCGAATGCTTCCTTTGCCAGAACGTGTGTCACGTATTGCGCGAACATCAGAAACACGAGGAGTTCATCGGCCCGCGCTTCCTGGTTTACGCGGCGGCGCTGGAGATGCACCCGCTCGACACCGAAGATCGCACGGAGGAATTGCGGCAGGCGCACGGCATCGGTTACTGCAACATCACCAAATGTTGCACGAAGGTCTGCCCTGAAGAGATCACCATCACGGACAACGCCATCATTCCGCTGAAGGAACGCGTGGTGGACAATTTCTACGACCCGCTCGGCAAGCTGGTTAAACTGTTTCGGCCCAAAGCGCAAAAATGACGAAGAACAAACCCCGAATGACAAAAGAAACCCGAATGACGAAACCCGAATCCCGGTCGGGCCGGTTGTTTCGTCATTCTGGCTTGGTCATTCTTTGGTCATTCGTCATTCGTCGTTCGTCATTCCTTGGCCATGTTTGAACTCAAACCACTTTCCAGGGAGGCCATTCCAGCGGCGCTGGAAAAGGCGACACGCTATCGACTGCTCAACGAACCGGCGGAGGCGGAGAGCATCTGCCTCGACGTGTTGCGCGCCGACCCGGACAATCAACAGGCCCTGGTGATTCTGCTGCTGGCGTTGACCGACCGGTTCAGCAAAGGCTACGGAGTCAGCGACACCCAGGCGCAGGAGTTGTTGCCGCGCCTGCACGGCGACTACGAACGGATCTACCATGCCGGCATCATTTGCGAGCGCAAAGCCAAGGCGAACCTCCATCACGGCGGGCCGGGCGCCGGCTTCAATGCTTTCGAATTTCTCCGCGAGGCGATGACCTGTTTTGAAAAGGCGGAAAAACTGCGGCCACCCGGCAATGATGACGCGCTGCTGCGTTGGAACACCTGTGCCCGGATCATTATGCGGAACAAACTCGGGCCCAGGCCGCGGGAGGACGTGCAACTGAGCCTGGAATAATCACTGCGATTCCTTCAGGATCGCCAGGAATTGTTTCATCGCTGGCGAGAGCACCTTGTTCTTTTTGTAAATCGCCGCCAGTTGCCGGAAAAACTGGGCGTCCTCGAACTGCACCGCGGCGAGCGTCTGCTTGGCGACCTCCTGCAGGATCGTCCCTTGCGGCACAATGGAAATGCCCGCGTCAATTTCCACCGCGCGTTTCACCGTTTCGATGTTGTCGAACTCCATCACCGGCTGCACGCTCACGCCGTGGTCTTTGAGGATTTTGTCGATTGCTTTGCGGGTCGGGATGTCCGGTTCGAACGCGATGAACTTCTGCCCGGTAATCGCGCCGAGCTTGGCGGTCTTGAGTCTGGCCAGCGCGTGCTGCGGATGGCAAATCAACACCATATTGTCGCGCCGCAAGGGGACAATCTCCAGCTTGGTGTCTTTGCTGGGAAACGCAACCAGACCGAGGTCCACGACGTTGCCGAGCACATCTTCATAGACCTGATTGGCGCGGCGATACTCGACGTGCACGTGGACGGTCGGATACGCCTTCAGGAACTTTTTCATGTAAGGCGGCAGGTCGTGCAGTCCAATGCTGTAAATGGTCGCCACGCGGATCGTGCCGGAGATGATGTCCTTGATTTCCTGCAGCCGGCTGTGCAGCGCGTCGTAGGTCTGGATGATCTGCTTGCTGTACTCGTACAGCACCTGGCCTTCGCGCGTGAGGCGGAACTTTTTTTTGCTGCGCTCGATGAGCAGCGATTTGAATTGCCGTTCGAGCGAACTGATCTGCTGGCTCACCGCAGACTGGGTCACGTGGTTGATTTGCGCCGCCCGGGTGAAACTCTCCGTCTCCGCCAGGTCGCAAAAGACCTTCAAGCTCTCGATTTGCATGGCGAATTGAAGTCGAAACGCGCGAGGGCGTCAACTGAGCGCTCGCATCCATGAATTGAACGACTCAGGACGCCTCGGCCAGAGAAAGCACCTGCTTGACTTTGCGCAGCAGGTCCTGACTGGTGTAGGGCTTGCGCAAATAATACTCGTCTTCGTCGTCATCGGACGAGGGACGAACGTAGCCGCTGGTGCTTAGAATGGGCACAGTCGGCGACATCCGGCGAATGTGGTCCATCAATTCCCGCCCGCTCATCCCCGGCATGACCAGGTCGGTGATGAGAAGGTCAATCTGCGACGGAGCCTGGGAGAACACTTCCAGGGCGCGCGTGCCGCTGTTGGCGGTCAAAACCTTGTAACCGAAGGCCGACAGCACGGTCAGACCGAGCGTCAATAACGTCTCTTCGTCGTCCACGATCAGTATGGTCTGGTTGCCCCGCAGGTCCTCGATCTTTGTGCCCTGGTCGCGAACAATCTTTTTTTGGGCCGGCAGGAAGATGCGCACGGTTGTGCCCTGTCCCGGCGGGCTGGTGACCGCCACGGTGCCGCCATGATTGGTCACGATGCCATAGACCCACGCCAGGCCCAGGCCGCGATGCGGCGGGTTCGGCTTGGTGGTGAAGAAGGGTTCGAAAATGCGCGGCAAAACCTCCTGCCCTATGCCGCAGCCGCTGTCCGCGAACTCAACGCAGACGTAGTGGCCGGCCCCCAGTTGGACGGCGGGGCTTTTGACCGGTTCGTCGAGGCTCTGATTGTGTGTGCGCACGGTGATGCGCCCTTCCTTTCCCACAGCCTCCACGGCGTTTTCCAGAATCTTCACGAAGCCCTGCTGCATCTTTGCCTCGTCGAAATTCACCGTGAACAGCCGCTTCTCCAGTTGCAGCGTCCAGAGAATGTTGGCCGAGCCCGGCATCTGGAACAGCTCCACCGCGCGCCGGAGGATGTTGTTCAAATTGCCGGGGGTCTGGGCGCGTGTATCCTTTTCCTGCCGGCTGAAGGCGGCAAGGTCCTGCGCAATTTCCGCCGCTTTCTGCGCCGCCTTTTCGACTTCCATGAGCGAATTGCGCCAGGGATTGCTCGGTTCCATTTTGCTCAGAACAAGCGACGTGTGGCCCAGGATGCTGGTGAGCGCGTTGTTGAAGTCCAGCGCCACCGTGCGCGCCAGTTGCAGCGCGCAGTCCAGTTTCTGTTTTTGGGCCGCGTTGGCCTCGAACGAAAACGCGCCGGTCCGCAAATCCGCGTCGCCGCTTTCAAACTTTTGTCGCGCCGTTGCTTCCGAATCAAAACCCGGTCCCGGCTCGCTCGCGGGCTGCCCGCTGTCGCGGAACAGTTGAAACAAAAAGAATTTCTGCCCGTCGCGAAGCAAAGAACAGACGTAGGTGCTGAATTGCGCCGCCGCGCCGCCTTTCACGCGGAACATCAGCGAGGTCATGGGAGTTGAAGACCGCTCCGACTTCGCCAGGAATTCCTCCGGAGTCAACTCGGTTTCAGGCGACCAGATGGACGCGGACAAGGACGGTTCGCCCTCCATCACCGTGCCGAACGTGTTCACCGCGGCCTCGTTGGCGTGGCGAACAATGCCGGAATCGTCCACCACGAAGGCGGGCCACGCCGCATGGTCCAATCCAAATCCTGAATCAAGCTTCATGAAGGCAGCAACCGACGCGCAGTCAAGTTACTTTCTCGCCCGGCCGGTCTCAACCACAATTTTTTTCCCTGCATCCAGGAAGGCTGCCGGCAACAATTCTGCCACCGTAAACTCCCTGATCTGCTTTGGCCGGCGGCTGTCCGCCACCCAGACCGCCGCCTCAGGCGCATACTCCGCCAGCAGTTGGCGACACGCGCCGCAAGGCATGGGCCCGCCCGGCGACCGCGCAACGACTCCGAGGGCCACAAACCGGGCCTTGCCCTCGGTCAAGGCCTTGAACAATGCCACGCGCTCGGCGCAACAGGTCAAACCGTAACTGGCGCTCTCGACGTTCGCGCCGGTGATGATCTCACCGCGGGCCGTCAGCAAAGCCGCGCCCACCTTGAAACCCGAGCGGCGCGCCACGGCCCGTTGGCGCGCCTCGCGCGCCGCGGTGATCAACCTGTCTTGCCGCCGCCGACGCAAAAAGGCTCTGCCTTTTTCTTCATTCTTCACTCTTGGTTCCGGATTCGGGATTTTTCCGGCCGTAAAACCTCGCGAGGTTTGAGAGCAATCGCGACGCCTGTTGTTTGACCTGCTCCGCCCCGGCCAGCACATCGGCGTGCGACAGCAAATGCCTGCTTCTCCCGGCCGCCAGGTTCGTGATGCACGATACTGCTGCGACCCGCAGGCCGCACTGCCGCGCCACAATCGCTTCCGGAACCGTGCTCATGCCGACGGCGTCCGCGCCCAAACGCGCAAACGCGCGAATTTCAGCCGGCGTTTCGTAACTTGGCCCCGACACCGCCAGGTAAACACCTGTGCGCAGGACGCACCCCGCTTCGCGCGCCGCTCGCTTCAGCAAACGATTCAAGTCCGGGTCGTAGGCCCGGGTCAAATCGACAAAGCGCGATTTGTCATGCGCTCCCGATCCACGCAGCGGGTTGACTCCCATAAAGTTGATATGGTCGCTCAGCGCCATGAAATCGCCGGCGCGGAATCGCCGATTGATTCCGCCCGCGGCATTGGTCAACAACACGGCCTGGATCCCAAACGCCGCGAGCGCACGGATCGGAAACGTTACCTCCTCCATCGCATAACCCTCGTAATAGTGCGCCCGTCCGCTCAGCACCAACGCGGGCGTCCCGCCCATCGTCCCCAACAACGCTTTGCCCACATGCCCGGTAACGCTCGCCCGCGGAAAACCAGGCAGTTTCGCGTACGGAATCTCTGCGTCTACTTCGAGCGCATGGGCGGTTGCATGAAACCCGCTGCCCAGCACGATCGCCAGGGTCGGGCGCAAGTCGGAAATCGTTTGGAACCGTGCCGCCGCCAACCGCGGATTGCGGATGGCGAACTGCTGAATCGGTTGTCTGGTCATGGATACCTCGAGCAACGCTCAGCTCGCTCGATTCGTTTAGGGCAGTGTCCTCAGCCATTGCCCGCTCAGGGGCGGACTTGATTTATCGGCAAGCTGCTCTACGATCCTGCGAATATAGTAATCTATGCAATTAAGCAACGAAGAGATACGCCGTTACTCGCGGCATCTGATCCTTCCCGAAGTCGGGTTGCCCGGCCAAAAGAAAATCTGTTCCACCAGCGTCCTCTGCATCGGCGCGGGCGGACTCGGCTCGCCCATCGCCATGTATCTCGCCGCCGCCGGCGTCGGCAAACTCGGCATCGTTGACTTCGACAGCGTCGATTTCTCCAATCTCCAGCGCCAGATTCTGCACACCGACGCCGACGTGGGCCGGCCCAAGGCGCAATCGGCCAAGGAAACCATCAACGGCATCAATCCCGGCGTCGAAGTCGTTCTCCACAACGCAAGGCTCACCAGCGAAAACGCCCTCGACATCCTCAAGCCATACGACATCGTCGTGGACGGCACGGACAATTTTCCCACGCGTTATCTCACCAACGACGCCTGCGTGCTGCTCCGGAAACCGAACGTTTACGGCTCCATCTTCCGTTTCGAAGGCCAGGCCAGCGTTTTCGCGCCGCACCTGGGCGGGCCGTGCTATCGTTGTCTCTATCCCGAACCGCCTCCGCCCGGCATGGTGCCCAGTTGCGCCGAAGGCGGCGTGCTCGGCGTCTTGCCCGGCATCATCGGTTGCATCCAGGCCACGGAAATCCTGAAACTCGCCCTTGGCAAGGGCAGTTCGCTCATCGGCCGGCTGCTCCTGTTCAACGCGCTGGACATGAAATTCCGCGAGTTGAAACTGCGCAAAGATCCGCAATGCCCGCTCTGCGGCGACAACCCGACGATCACAAAGCTCATCGATTACGAAATGTTCTGCGGCATCACGCCCGAGCCGGAGACGCCCGCGCAGAACCCGGACGAAGTCACCGTGCAGGACATGAAGAAGGCGCTCGCAGACCCGAAACTCGGCGTCAGAGTCATCGACGTGCGCGAACCGGACGAATACGAGATTGCTCACGTCGATGGAGTGCCGCTGTTCCCGCTCAGCACGCTGCCGCAGCGGTTCACCGAACTCGACCCGAACCTCCAATATTACATTCACTGCAAGAGCGGCGTCCGCTCGAGGAAGGCGCTGAAGTTTCTGAAGGAACAAGGCTTCAAGTATTTGAAAAGCGTCAAAGGCGGCATCAGCGCCTGGGCGGACGAAGTTGACTCCTCCGTGCCGAAGTATTGAGCGTGAAAGGCAAACGCACCTTGGCTGTTCGGATGACGAAGACTGCGTTCTTCGTCCTGAGCGCGTTGTGCATCGTCGCTTTCTTTTTCCCGATTCAATCGAAGCGCTCCGGTGATTTCACCGAATTTACTTTCGCCATCGCATATCAGGACCATCCATCCGGTGTTTATTACGACCGACAATTCGATTGGCCGACGGGCGAAGCGATTTGGCTCGATCTCCCTGTTTGGGCCGTGGACCTAATGTTATTTTCCGCGTGGGCCGCATTGCTCGTCGGTTGCGCGATTCTGGTGACGAAGGCCGAAGGAACGTCAACCACATGAACGCCATCACGATACGCTACTGCAAGACCTGAGCGTCGTATAAACCGCGGGCCGTCCGTGTGGCGGCCCTCCTCGAACGCGAATTGGGTGTGAAGGCCGAACTGGTCGAGGGCGGCCTCGGCGAGTTCACCGTGCTGGTCGGCGACAGGGCCGTCGCCAAAAAGGGCCTGATCTTCTTTCCGCCGGACAAAAAGGTCCTCGCCGCCGTCCGTCAGGCGCTGGCCGGTCAGGCGGGCGACCGGGTTTGAACCACGAATGGACACGAATTCACACGAATCAGGCGCGGTAGCAACCGACGCGCACCGGCCGATGGGATGCCTCATTATTATCGCCTGGAGTCTGACGACGGGGTCCTCCAGTCACTGAACCCATTTGTGTTCATTCGTGTTCATTTGTGGTTGAGTTGAAGCGCAGTTTTTCCTTCCGCCTTCCGCCTTCCTCCTTCATTCTTGCCGCCGTATGGGCACACGACGGGAAGCGCGCGAACGCGCGGTGCAATTCCTTTTCCAGTACGATTTGAATCCTCCCGGCAATCTGGAGGAGGCGCTCGATCAGTTCTGGGACTCGCAACAGACCGCCGCGCTCGCCGAAGACAAAGGCCCGGCCACCTGGGGAGAAAAAGCCGAGCTACCGCCTCCCACCGCCGAAGAGTCCGCCGTGCGGCTTTTTGCCGAGCCGCTGATCCGGGGCACGCTCGAACATCGCAATGAGATTGATGAGCAAATCAAGAAGTGCGCCCAAAACTGGGAACTGCACCGCATGGCGGTGGTGGACCGGAACGTCCTCCGCCTCGCGATTTACGAGATGCTCCACCGTGAGGACATTCCGCCCGTGGTCAGCATCAACGAAGCGGTGGACATCGCCAAAAAATTTTCCACCCAGGACAGCGGCAAGTTCGTCAACGGCATCCTCGACAAGATCAAAGGCGAACTGATGCGCCCGGCCCGCATTGTCAAATGAGTTCAAAGTCCAATGTCCAAAGTCCAATGTCCAAAGTCCAATGTCCAATGTCCAATGTCCAAAGTCCAATGTCCAATGTCCAATGTCCGAGGTCCTCGTGGGCGAAGTTTTTTGGAAATGCATAAACACAAACCAAAACCGATAAAAGAAAGGACAGCCCTATGGCAAAGATCACGCGATTCGAAGACATGTTGAGCTGGCAAAAGGCGCGAGAACTGATGCAGCACGTGTATGACGCTTCCAAACAGGGCAACTTTGCGAAGGATTTTGAACTGCGCGGCCAGATGCGCGGCGCTTCCATCTCAATCATGTCCAACATCGCCGAAGGTTTTGAGCGCGGGGGCGACAATGAATTCATTCAGTTCCTCTCAACAGCCAAAGCCTCCTGCGGCGAAGTGCGCTCGCAACTGTATGTCGCACTGGACCAAGGCTATGTCACGCCGGTCCAGTTCGACGGGCTTTACACTGAGACCATTGATGTTGGCCGCCTGATTGCCGGCTTCATGGCCTACTTGCGCCAATCCAAATTGCGCGGCAGTAAATTCAAATGACCTTTCGGATCGCGCCGACATCGGACTTTGGACGTTGGACTTTGGACTGAAAATGTTCGCCGATCTCCACCTGCACACGATTTTTTCCGACGGCACCTACACGCCCGAGGAACTTGCCGACCGCGCCCGGCAACTCGGACTGGCCGCCATTGCATTGACCGACCACGACACGGTGGAAGGCTGCGCTCGCATGACCCTGGCCTGCAAAAAGGCCGGTATCGAGTTTCTACCGGCCACGGAACTGACTGCGGAGTTGGACGGCAACGAGCTGCATTTGCTCGGTTACTTTGTCGATTCACAAAATCCGAGGCTGCTGGCCGAAATGGCCGAATTCCAAAAGGTGCGCCAGAACCGCATTCGCGAAATGGTCGCCCGGCTGAACCAGCATAACATCCCGCTGCAAGCCGACGCGGTTTTCGCCATCGCCAACTGTCGCTCGCCCGGTCGCCCGCACGTGGCCCGCGCGCTGGTGATGGGCGGCTTCTGCGCAAACCTCGACGAGGCCTTCGAACGGTTCCTGAAAAAGAACCGGCCGGCGTGGGTGCCGAAGTTCAAAATCTCCGCGCTCGAGGCCATTGCGTTGATCCATCAGGCAGGCGGCCTCGCGGTCATGGCGCATCCCGGCTTGAACCGCACCGACGGAATCATTCCCGACCTGGTGAGCGCCGGTCTGGATGGGCTGGAATGTTTCCACACCAAACACAGCCACTCGGCCTCCGAACACTACCTGCGCCTGGCGAAGGAACTCAACCTGGCCATCACCGGCGGCTCGGATTGTCACGGCCTGAGCAAAGGCAAACCGCTCATCGGCACCGTCAGGCTGCCTTACGAATACGTCGAGAAACTCAAAAGCAAATCAGCAAATCGAAAGAGCGTTGAACCGTTAAACCGTTTAACCGTTAAACCGGTTCAACCTCTCGACGCCTCGACGATTCAACGATTCAACGCCTTGACGATTCAACCATTTAACGAATGACTCTTTTGCAGAAACTCAGAGCCGGTTTGCAGAAGACTCATGCGAAGCTGGCGCACGAAATCAAACGCGTCGTTTCCGGTTCACCAAAACTGACCGGCGCAACGCT
>QHPW01000384.1:0-6219 GCA_003219675.1 Verrucomicrobiota bacterium | reverse complement strand
GACCACCACCGGCGCCAAGCTCGCCCATTGGATTCAATCGCGCGGACAGACCGCCTTGCTGGCGGCTTGCGACACCTTTCGCGCCGCGGCGATTGAACAGCTCCAACTCTGGGGTCAGCGATTGAACGTGCCGGTCATCGCGGGGGATTATGGCGCCGATCGCGCCGCCGTCGCGCACGATGCTGTGACTGCCGCGCTCGCGCGCAATGCTGATTACCTGGTCGTGGACACCGCGGGCCGGCTGCACACCAAACACAACCTGATGCAGGAATTGCAGAAGCTGCACCGCGTGATGGACCGGAAGCTGGCCGGCGCGCCGCACGAAACGCTGCTGGTGCTCGATGGCTCGACCGGCATGAACGCGCTCCACCAGGCGCGCGAATTCGGCAAGGCGGTAAAGCTCACCGGCCTGGTCGTGACCAAGCTCGACGGCACCAGCAAAGGCGGCATGGTCGTGGCGATTCAGAAAGAGCTCGGCCTGCCGATCAAATTCATCGGCGTCGGCGAGCAACCTGACGATCTACAGCCGTTCGACGCGAAGGAATTCGCGGCGGCGTTGTTTGAGGAGTAGTCATTCCGGCACATTTGGATGGGCTTACGGATGAACAGCGACCAACGCAACGCCATGAAATTTCTCCGCAAACATCTCTCGGCGGAACTCGCGCGCCATTCGCGGACTGGCGCTGAAATTGAACTTCAAAAACAATCTCATGACAGCGTGTTGCGGGAAAAGGACCGGTTGCGCGGCGCGTTTGAAAAAGCCTGTTTCTATGTGCTCGACAACCCGCGCCGTAAGGGTCTCGTAAATCATCCGCGCGATTGGCCGCATTTGGGTGCAATCGTGCCGGGCCATCCTTTTCTCCATCCGCTGAAGGACGATTTCTGGGAATTGTTCTGGAAACTCTACCAGCAACACCGCGAGCCGATGCCTTCGTAGCGGCGTCTCTGCAGAGCGGCGCATTCTTCTTTTGCTTTTTCAGATGGCGGCTTTCTCCCGAAAGCCGCTACGCTGGGAATGTGACCGACAACCGTTTCCAGCGCCTCGCCCTACGCCTTGCCCGGCGGGGACGTGGCGCTACTTCACCCAACCCGATGGTCGGCGCGGTGTTGGTGAAGAGTCGCAAAATCATCGGGCAAGGCTGGCATCGGCGCGCCGGCGGGCCACACGCCGAAGTGGAAGCAATCCGCGACGCGCAAAGGCGCGGCCACAATCCGCGCGGCGCGACGCTTTACGTCACGCTCGAACCGTGCAGTACGCGCGGACGCACCCCGCCCTGCACCGACGCCATCAAGTCGGCGGGAATAAAACGGGTCGTTGTCGGCGCCATTGATCCGAATCCGAAGCATGCGGGAAAAGGATTCAAAATTTTGCGGCGCGCGGGAATTAAGGTCACGCTGCTTGGCGCATGGGAAGGTGGGGCGCGTCACTCCGTGCGCGCCGACCCTCATCTTGACAGGCAGCGGCGCGCAGAGGACTGCGCGCCCTACCAGAAAATTGGTGACGACTGCGCGCGGCTGAATGAAACGTTCAACCATTGGATTGTCCATCGCACGCCGTTGGTGACGGTAAAGGCCGCAATGACCCTCGACGGAAAGATCGCGACCGCGTCAGGCGAGTCGAAATGGATCACGGGCGAGAAGGCCCGCGCTTATGCCATGAGGTTGCGGCAAGGCGCGGATGCCGTTCTGGTCGGCGTGAACACCATCCTCGTGGACGACCCGAGCCTGACAGCGCGAAACCCGAAATCCGCAATCCGAAATCCGAAACTCCGCCGAATCGTTTTGGATACACGGGCACGAACACCGCTGAAGTCAAAGGTGGTGAGCGACGAACATGCGGTGTTGACGACAATAGTTGTCGGCAAAGCCGCGCCGAAAGGCCGAGTGGCGGCCTTGGCAAGGCGCGTGAAAGTCCTTGTCGCGCCGACCGCCAGATCGAAAATCGAAAATCGAAAATCGAAAATTGGATTGCGCTGGCTGCTCAAAAAGCTCGGCCGTGAAAACGTGACCAGTCTGCTGGTCGAAGGCGGCGGCGAAGTGAACGCATCGTTCCTGCTCGGTGGTTTTGCGCATCGCGTCGCGTTTTTCTACTCGCCAAACATTCTGTGCGGCCGCGACGCGCGGAAGGCGGTCGCCGGCGATGGCATCCGCCGGTTGGAGGAAATCATGCAACTGCGCGAGGTGGAATGGCGCCGGCTCGGGCCGGATTTGCTGTTGACCGCTCGGGTCGGACCGGCATCGTAGCGCAGGCATCCTGCCTGCAAGTTGTGAGGCTTCCGAGCCTCGCGCGAACGCGCGGCATGGATGCCGCGCAACCGGCGCGCTGGAAGCGCGCGCACTTATGTTCACCGGCATTGTCGAAGAAACTGGAATCGTCGAAACTGTCAGGCCGTCCGCCAACTCGATTCAATTGACCGTTCGGGCCCGGGTGTGCGGTCGCGGATCGAAACCGGGCGACAGCATCGCGGTCAACGGCTGCTGTCTGACCGTTGTGAAGCTCGCTTCGCCGTCGAAACAGCGGCTGCTTCGGTTCGATTTGCTGCGTGAAACGTGGGAACGGACAAACTTGCGGTTCGCCCGCGCGGGTTCGCTGGTCAACCTCGAACGCTCGCTGCCGGCGAACGGCCGGCTGGGCGGGCATTTCGTCACCGGTCACATCGACGGCGTCGGGAAAATTGCTTCCTGGGAACGCGACGGACAGGACCAGGTGCTGGACATCGCCGCGCCGCCGGAGGTGATGCGCTATGTCGTCTTCAAAGGCTCGGTCGCCGTGGACGGCATCAGTCTCACGGTTGCCGCGATCGGCAAGAAAGGCTTCCGCGTCTGGATTATTCCCCACACCTGCCGGGTCACGGCCCTTCATGAACGCAAGGTCGGAGATTCAGTCAATCTCGAAGCCGACGTGCTTGGAAAATACGTGGAGAAATTTTTGACACGGAACAAACCCGAACGGAGTTGACCGCCGGGATTACTTCGTTGCACCTGCAAAACCACCCTGGGCGAGGCTCGGGATGACCAGGAAGCGACGGGGGCTGGGATTGCCAGGGTCTTTTCTTTTGCGAACATGAAGCGTTGGAGTTCATGCTTTAGCTGAACTCCAACATGTTCGCCGGACAAACCAAAGGACCTTGGGCCGGGATTGCACCCTTGAGTGGCATTCTCCTTGCTTCTCACTCTGCAGCGATGTTCCGCCGCCAGGGATGAATGGCCACTTCCGGCGGTTTGCTCGCGATCTGCGGTGTGTCCGCCATTGGCCGCGCCGCATGCGATTTTCTCGCCTGCGTTTAGTAGCTTTTTCACAGGCGAGTTCAAAGCGGTGCGGTCTGACTCCTGGGTCGCACCGCTAACGCTTTTTGTCGGTTCCCGGTCGGGAATGCCTTCTGCTCCCGTCGTATTCTGTATGTTTGCTGGCTTGTTCAATCAGCACGTAATCTACTCGTCGCATCCATTCCTAGTGGTTGAAGGCGAGAATGTTCTGGGCTCCTTCAGCACCAGTCACGCGGCTGAGGATTTCATCACCAAACAGGCCAGTTATTCTGCCTTCATTCTGAGACACAGCGGCCAGGAATGGGTCATCGCCAGGGACCGCGTCATTAACCCGCTGCTGGGACCGGATCGCTACGAGTTTATCCATCGCAATCGCACCGGCCGGCATTGATACCAGTGCGATAAGCTCGTCGCGACTCCAGACGAAGGATCGACACGGATAAAGAACGTGACGCGAATTTCCCGAGTGGTCACGAAACGGAACGGGAACAGCCGGATTTGAATTCGTGTCAATTCGTGAAATTCGCGTCAAAGTCTTTTCCGGAAAATCCGTGTCCATCCGCGGTTAAGAATTCTTTCGGGTCGGCGCACAGAAAGAATTTTGACCTGCCACTCGCGTCAGAAACGTATTCGCTTTCCCACTCCTGCTTACGGCAAAAGCAATCGGCTGCGGTAAAACTTTTGACGGCTGCCCTCAGAGGCATCAAGGAATTCCGCGACGCCGGTCGCGTTGTCGGCATTGCCGATTTCCAACCAACCAGACAGCGAGTTGACGGCGCGTTCGATCGCGTAACGTTGACCCGCCATCCCGGTGATGCGCACCCGATAGCCGGAGATTTCTTTCGCGATAGTCAGCGTGATCGGCGCGATGCGGAAGATAGATCCGCAACCATAACGGCCGCCGAAAACCGCGGAGCCATACAGGCCGCCATCGGCTCCGCGAATCAGGGTCGCATCGGGGTTTTGACCGGCGCGCTGCGAGTCGAGAAAACTGTGCAGGATGGCAAAGCCACTGCCGTCGCGATTGATCACGTAAAGGGTGCCGCTGTCGTCGGCGCCGCCAAAATAGGTCACGCCAAAGAGCGTGCCGCCGGGACCTTCGTGCAAATCGCCCACCGGATAATACGCGTCGTTAGTTGCGGAATTGAACTGATGCAGAATCGAATAACCGGTGCCGTCCTTGTCGATGCGGAAGAGGACGCCGGAGTCGAAACTGCCACCGTAACTGGTCGTACCATACAGCTTGCCATCACTGGCTTCGATCACACCGCCTTCAGGATAATTGCCGTCGCCGCCGCTGGTATCGAAGTGGTGCAACACCCGGTAGCCACTGCCATCTTTGTCCAGCCTGAAAACCGTCCCGGCCGCGTGGTCACCGTCTCCGGAACTGTTGCCGTACAGCCTGGAATCGCTGCCTTCGATCAATCCGGAGTACGCATAGAACTGATTGCCACCGGACACCGGCGAATCATAGAGAATGGTGAAATCGCTGCCGTCGCGATTGAGCCGAAAGATTGTGGCACCGTCAGTTATGCCACCCTTGAGTGTGCGACCGTAGAGCTTGCCGTCACTGCCTACAATGACGCCGGCGGTGGGCAAACTTCCCGTCCCGGTTGCTCCGGTGGACCGATGGATCACGGTGTAGCCGGAACCGTCCTTGTTCAGTTTGAAAATCGTGCCCGCATCCACGCCGCCGCCGTAGCGCGTCGCGCCATACAACACGCCATCGCTGTCTTCGCTCAGACCCTCATACAGGTTGATTCCGTCTCTGGTGTCGAAGCCGAAGCTGTGCAGCAGTCGGTAGTCGGACCCGTCATTGCGCACTTTGAAAATCGCGCCGAACTCGTACGCGCCGCCCTTGAGCGTCGTGCCGTAGAGATAACGGTCGGTCGCCGCGAGAAGTCTCGAACTGGTCTCGCTGCCGTCACCCCCACACACCGAAAAACTCCTTAGCGTGGCGAAGGCGGAGCCGTCCGGTTCAAGTTTGTAAACGCTGCCGATGTTCCCTTGGCCTCCCTTGCGGGTGGTGCCATAGAACGCGCCGTCGTTGGCCCGAATCAACGTCCCTTCCGGCCGGTAGCCCTCGCCGATACCGCTGTCGAAGTGGTGTAACACCTCGTATCCGCTGCCGTCCTTATTCAGTCTGAAAACGGAGCCGTTGAGATGGAGGCCTCCGTTGCGTGCCGTGCCGTATAGCTTCGCATCCGCGCCCTCCGCCAGGCCCGCCCATGGCTCTTGTCCGTCGTCCGGCCCGCCGAAATGGTGCAGCACTTCATAGCTGGAACCGTCGGGGTTGACTTTGAAAACAATGCCCTGACCTGCGGAGCCGCCCTGGCGCGTCGTGCCATAGAGCGCACCGTCAGTCCCGCGCAGCAAGCCGTCCCAGGCGTCGAATCCGTCAGCAGGACTGCCCGTGAAAGTACGTAAGACCAGGAAGCCAGACCCATCTTTGTTCACGCCAAATATGTTGCCGCGAGCGCTGTCGCCTGCGGCAGACGCGGTCCCGTAGAGCCGATTGCTGATTTCGAGCAAAGCGCCGCGCGGTTGCGCGCCGTCGGTGGCTCCCGAGAAATGGTAAAACACATTGTAACCGGAGCCGTCGCTGTTCAATTTGAACAACGTTCCGGACCCGAACAATCCACCCACGCGAGTGGCGCCGTAGAGCAAGCCGTCGCCGCCAATCAAAATCCCCGCTTGAAGATTTAACCCGTCATTGACGGCGGTGCCGAAGTCGTGCAAGACCGTGTAGCCGGAACCGTCCCGGCTAAGCTTGAAGACGGTGCCGCTGTTTGTGGTGCCGCCGCTGGAGGTCGTTCCATACAGGATGCCATCTGGCCCCTCGGCGAGTGCTGCCACGGATTGAGCTCCGTCCTCGGGTGCACCCAGGAAATCATGCAATACGGTATAGCCACCATCCCGCTGCAGGCTGTACACCACTCCAAAGGACCCGTT
>QHPW01000383.1 GCA_003219675.1 Verrucomicrobiota bacterium | reverse complement strand
AGCAAATTTAGAGCGACCGGGGTCATCGTCAACTGCGAATACTGCGCCTGAAAAAAGAGCGAGTCAGACGTGCAGCGCGCGCTGCACTTCGGCCCACATCTGGTCCAGCGGCTGGGTTTTGTTCAAGTAGCCGACGGCCCCCTTCTGGCGCGCCTCCTGCAGGGTCTTTTCGTCCAGACCAATCCCGGAAAAAAGAATGATGGGAACGTTGGGGCGGCTTTTTTTGATCGGCTCCAGGAGGTCCAGGCCGCTGGCCTTTTCGCCCAGGTTGATGTCAAGAATCACCAGGTGAATCGGCAGCTCGTTGACCAGCCGCAGGGCGTCGGCGCCCGTGCTCGCGGTGCTCACCGTGCAGCCGCGCCGTTTGAAGTAGATCGACAGCAACTCACGCGTCGGGGCTTCATCGTCCACCACCAGAATGTGATCACTCATGGGTCCCTATTTATTCAACTCGTTGCCGGAAACGCAAGCCGAACGCTCGTCAGCGGCAAATTATCCGATCGTGTCTTCTACCGACAGGTAAACGACTCACTAAAGCCCGGGGCGCCCTCGATTGCGGACGCGCGCTCCGCCGCTGCCCGGGCCACGGCGACTTCGCGCAGAGGAAAACGCCGCGGTACGGATTGCTATTTGATCACCAGGTTTTGCACCCAGTTGCCCGGTTTCGTTTTGCCGATCCAAAACGCTTCGCCCACTCCCAGAATGGGTGGATTGGAGTCCCATTTTTTCGGGTCGTATTCGTAAATCGCATAATTCTGGCGGTCGCGATCAAACAGATGGACGACGTCGCCTGCACTGATCGGGAAGCCGAGGTCGTGATGGAGCCGTCCCGGCTTTGGAATCTGCGAACTGCGGACGGAAAAGCCGGCGGCAATGGGAAGCAACATGTTTCCTTGCATCACTTCACCGGTGAAATTGATGCTTTTGAAGTCAGAAGTCGGGTTGAAAAAAATCGCGCCTTCGCCGGGCACGAGAGTTTCGTTTGGATTGATCCATTTGCCGCCCTGGACCGCGTTCTCGGTGAGCTTGAACAGGCGAGTGTCGAACTTGTTGAGCGTGGCGCCCTCGGGCGCACCTGGAAGAATCGAGCTGACGGTGTTGGACGGCGCTCCCAGCGGGTTGGCGATCATCGAGTATCCGGGCGGCACGCTGATCGTGACGTAGCCAACCGCGTTGCCCGAGAGAACGGCTTCGGCGAGCACGCGGTAAAAACGATAGCTGAACTTGGATGCTTCCGAGTCCACGTAATCGACCGGGTCGCCGCTCGATTTCCCCGCCGAGACGGGCTGCCAGTTTTGCAGATTGGAGCACGCATGGATCTCGTAGCTGGCGCCTTTGGGAACCTGAAACTTGAACTGAAACGGGCCATACGGAAAGCGGACACCGGAATGCAAACGGGGAGGCGCCAGTACCACCGTCCTCCTCCCTTTGCCCAAAAAGCCCATGATGGATGCGCTTACACTGCCCAGAAAACTCTTTGGATCCATAGTTTGAGCCTGTTCAGGTCCGACCCGATGAAAGATTCTTACGACGATTCGGCGGTTTTGGCAACCTATCGCGTTGAAATCGCTGCGAGGAAAATACGTAAACGTGTTGCGTGTTTCTCGCCTGACTCCTCGCGCGTCGGCCGCAAGCGAAAGAGAGTCGATTTCGTTTGCCCCGCCCGTTGAAAGGCTGTCAGATCTTTGTGTCCGCAATGACGACCGTGAAAACATACCTCGCCGCGAGCTGCATCGCGCTGTTGACAGCAGTGGCGCAGGCGGCGGACGCGTCGGGGCGGCGATCCATCGACGGCCTTTTGGCCGGCCGGTTCAATTGGACAGTCGGAGCCCCGTTGGTCTCGCCTGCGGTTCGGCCCGAGGATCCCTGCCACGCCATCAAGGACCCGTCCATCGTCCGGCACAATGGCCGTTGGCACCTGTTCTGCACCATCCGCAGTCAGAAGCGCACCCACCAAATCGAGTATCTTTCTTTCGCAGATTGGAAGGACGCCGACAGGTCCGCGCGCCATGTGCTCGAAATCAGCGCGGGTTACTTTTGCGCGCCGCAGGTGTTCTATTTCGCGCCGCAGAAAAAGTGGTATCTGATCTGCCAGGTCAACGAGCCGTTGCGCAAACCAGCATTGCAACCGGCCTTTTCCACGACCAGGAACCCGGCGGACGCTGATTCGTGGAGCAAACCCACGCTGCTCTACGAGCAGCAGCCGGCCCGCGTGACGGCATGGATTGACTTTTGGGTGATTTGCGACGACGCACGCGCTCACCTGTTCTTCACTTCCAACGATGGGAGGATGTGGCGGGCGGAAACAAAACTTGCCGACTTCCCCGGAGGCTGGAACGAGCCGGCGGTGGTGCTGCGCGCCGACATTTTCGAGGCCAGCCACACCTATCGGCTCAAAGGTTTGAACAAGTTCCTTACCGTGGTCGAGGCCCAGGACTGGGGTCGGCGTTACTACAAAGCCTACCTGGCCGACCGGCTCGACGGCGAATGGAAGGCGCTGGCGGCGACGAAAGAAAAACCGTTCGCCGGTCCGATCAACGTCCGCGATTCCGGTCCGCATTGGACCGACTCCTTCAGCCACGGCGAGTTGCTGCGGGAGGGATTCGATCAGAACTTTGAAGTTGATCCGGCCAATTTGCGGTTTCTTTTCCAGGGCGTCACCGACGAAGCCAAACAGGGAAAAGCTTACGGCGACATTCCGTGGCGGCTGGGAATCCTGGAGCCGGCGAATTAGGCGCTGTTTGCGAAGCGAATCGCCTATCGACGGCGCCTCGGGACTGTCGGCGGGGCTAGCCTTCGCATGCACTCGGCCAATGAACGGTGGGGCGAGACTCCGTCGAGCCCTGATTTCTGTCCCGGTATGTCAGGGCTCGACGGAGTCTCGCCCCACCGGATTCATAGAGACGGCTCGGGTGAGGGTTGAGGGTTAATGCAGCATCGGCAACGGATTCCGCTCGCGAATCAGCTTCGCGTCGAAGTCGAGATAGAAGTCGAGGCGGCGGTCGGTTTCCGCGTTGTCAATCGCGCGCGCCATCAAAATGTAGGCCGCGTAATGGTTGCCCTCGGACTCCACAAGGCTCGCGTAAAACTTCGCCAGCTCCGCGTCGATGGCTTTCAGTTCGCGGGCGAGGATCTGAAACTTTTCGCAACTGCGCCCTTCGATGAGCGAACAACAAATCAAATGGTCGATGACCTGATGCCGCTGGCCGTTGCGCACCGACTTCATCAACCCGGAAATCCACGGGCTGGGATGCGGCTGGCCGAACGGAATGCCGCGCCGCTTCAGCAGATCGAGCACGAGTTGGAAATGCTGGAGTTCCTCGATGGCGATGGCGTTGAGTTCTTCGACGCGCGGATATAAATCGCGGTATTTCTCCAGGTTCAACGCGGTCGTGGCGGCCTTGCGCTCCAGGTGCGCGTGGTCCACCAGCACCGCCGGCAGATTGCTCAACACACGGGGCAGCCAGCCGGGCGCCACCTTTTCGCGGAACAAGAGCATTGGGCGAATGGTACAGGCGGTTCTGGCCTCGGCAAATGGGAAAAGTCATTTCGAGGTGTTCGCAGACCAGATTGGCTTGGGCCAGACCAGATCGTTTGTCCCATCGCCGCCGTCGTCCCGAAAATTGGCTCCTACGGAATACAAGATGAATGAGCCGTCGGACGCCGGTCGATAGCGCAGAGGTTGTCCGTTGTAAAAATCCACGGGCAACTCGGGTAAAAATTCAGGTGTCAGGTCGGAAAGAGTGTCGGGCAGCCTCGCGTGACGCAATTGGTAGCGGGAGATGGCGATAGCGGCGATGGCCAATTGTCGCCGCGTTTCGTTCTTCACTGCGCGTTCGGCGGCGCTTTTGTAATTGGGAATGGTCAGAGAAGACCACCAATACCGATATGGGAGTGGAGTTCGCAGCTCACGCTCAAGCCGATCATAAGCCGAAGTGGCGACGGGCGCCGCTTTGTCGAATGAGCGAGTACGGTCAAGCTCGCGCAGACAGTCAATTCCACCTTGCATCACTTGAAGGTACAAAAGACCGTCCTGCTCGCTCCAGAGCCGTTGCCACAGGAAAGAAGGAATGCGGTCGAAAAGTCCGAACCCAGGAGCACCGATCAGGCTGGCATTTCCCATCGGATCCTGCCGAAAAACTTGGAAGAACCGCAGGCATCGGGCGCGCTCCACTTGAAACGCGGTGGCAAGTTCGTTGAAGATAGAGAAACGCGCGAGTTCGTCCTGCAAAGCGGCCAATTGATCGCTTGACCAGCGGTTGGCCTGCAACGTTTCCCAGATCGCATCGACTGTCAGACCCATGATGGCCGAGCGGATCATCTGACCAACAACGGTTCCGTCTTCGGAATGGAGCAGCGCCATGCCCATCAGCGCGCGCAAATTGTCATGCGCGTTCGTGAGGTCGCCCCGGTGAAGTTCGTAAAGTATGAGATCGAACAACGACTGAGCCACCTCACGTTTGGCGGCGAAATTCAAACGGGAGTTCGGTTGCGAGTAATCCATGCCGGTATCGGACGGCGGATTTTCCAAAGCCGCGCGCAAATCGCGCACGATGTCCTGCAATTTCTCCGCTTCCGTTCCAAACACCTCCCAGTCCAGCCGCCAGCCTTTGGCGCCATAAAGATTTGTCTCGGCCCACCCGACCACTTTGGTTGAAATATTGGTTTCCCGCTTTTTAATAAACGGGTAACCGACGCGGGCTGGCTGCGCAGCGCGAGCACGCTCCAGGCTTTTGAACCGCGACGCCGCGGATTCGATCAAATCCATGATGTTGTTCGTCTGTGGAGTTCGGGACAGCGCCAACTCCTCGAACGTAAATTTTTCCCCTTTCGCGCGCATGTGCGCCATCCACTGGTTCATCGCCCCTTCGCGCCTTGGCAAAAGAACCACGATTACCACTAATGCCGCAAGAATGGCGACAATCCACACGAGCCGGCGGTGACGCCGGCGCGGATGCGGCCGTTGCTCCTTTGACGGCATAGCCTTCAAAGTGAGGATTCAATATTCCGAATGCAACCTTGCATTTTCCGCGCGTCGGCGTTGGATGGAGGCATGTTCCCGTATGTGACATTGGCCAAAGACAAGTCGTGGCAGCCGGGCCCGTACGATGGGGTCGAACTGCTCGTCCTGCACAAGAACGAAACCACCGGCGGCGTGACAATTCTGCGAAAGTTCCGCGCCGGTTTGACCGTGCCGGCGCACGTCCATCCGCTGGCGAACGAATACTGCTACGTGCTCTCCGGCGAATGGGAGGAAGGCGGCGCGGTTTACACCATCGGCGCGTTTTTCTTCGCGCCCAAAGGGGTCAAACACGGCCCGCACCACGCCAAAACAGAAGTCATCAGTCTGACCGTGTTCGACGGGCCGCTGACGGTGCAATAGATGTCCTCGCGTCGAAGGGCAAAGCGACTTGGCGCGTCCTAAGTATCTATGCATTGAACAGGAGCAAACAAAGAGAACGGAGGAGAGTGCGCTGGAATGATTTCGGCGAGGACGCCGAAACCTGCGGGCGAGACGCCCGCGCTCTCCTCCGTTTCCTCTGTTTTCTCCTGTGAGTCATCGAAGTTGAAATTCCGGGGAGCGCAGCCGCCCCGGCTGCTGTTGGGCGCGCCCTCGCGCCGAACCTTGATGTGGCGCGCATACTGTTTTGATCCGCACCCGCGCACAGCGATGCCGACGACGAGGGCGTCGTCGGCTGCGCCCGAGGCGGGCGCGCTCCC